>JAAYDK010000245.1 GCA_012729295.1 Spirochaetales bacterium
CCGAAATCGTCAAACTTGCTCAGAGCATCACCGAAAAACAGCGACAGGAGATGCATCGCTTGCAGGATATCGATCCCAAGGAGATCGTGAACGCATCCTACGCAGCGGATGCATCGTTCCTGCGTGAGCAAGGAGAACTGACACACCTCATCGGCGTGCTCACGAGTGCCGAATCAGCGGGTGAACATCTTGAACTAGTTCCTATACGGGCACATACCTGGGTAGTCTTTCCGAACAAAGGGCCATTTCCCACCACGTTGCAGGAGACGATGGCAAATATCTATGCACAGTGGCTCCCCTCGGCGAACTACGAATTGGTTGATGCACCGACATTCTCTTTTACTAAGATGGATCCCAGACACGAAAATTATGCCTATAGCGAAGTATGGATAGCGGTGAAGCAGTCGTCCTAATCCCGATGATGCTAGGAGTAATCGAATGCTCGGTTTCGATTATCGGGCATCCGATGACTCTAATTAAACACACTTTCACGTATGAGTAATGAAGGTAAATGCTGGATAATGAATCGTTAAGCAACGAAAAATGTATTGAAAGGATTGATTCCGACCTGTTCATATAGATTTTTAAATGAGTCTGTATTCATGTATCGGTAGAGAACACAGAGGATTACGAAACCTGGCTTGAAAATTCGATTGCATCAATGCGATTCACATTATCTTTTTATAGTGCGTAAAATGTATCATCAACACTCTCATTCAAATTCCTATTCTTCTGGATTTGAAAACCTTCTACTATCGAACGTAGGTCCCGTGTTGACGATTGGAATGGACTTCATATATACAAAAAACCGATTTTATGCAGAATCCTCGTATCCATGCACACCATGGCACACGTATCTTAAAGATAGTGCTGACTCGATGCGCAAGAAAAAATCCATTTTCGTGCATTGTAAAACATAATGAAACGATGTTAAATATAAAAACACCGTTCAATAGGGAGCAACTATGTCGACAATAACCAGAAGAGAACGCGATGCCCAGAAAATGAAAGATGATATCCTTGCTGCTGCAAATGAAATTGCATACAAAGAAGGTTTTGAAAATATCTCGATCAGAAAGATCGCCCGTAAGATCGAGTACACGCCTTCCATCATCTATCATTATTTTTCAAATAAAGAGGAAATATTGGCACATCTGCTGGAACGTGGATATCTGAAACTGACCACTTCCCTCACCGTATCGAATGTGTTGTCGACCGACCCGGAAGAAAAACTGCGTTTCATGACTCGCACGTACATCATGGAAGCCCTTAAGATCCCTGAAGAATTTTCAATCGTTCACTCTGATAAATCTCCTCATGTGATTGAACACACTTCCTTCCTTTTCAAAGGAGCATCAGAAAAAAGAAGGGCAATACAGATGATCAAGAAATGTATTGTCGACATGCATCCACAAGAAGCACAGGATAAGGAAGAATTTGAATTGGCCGCTCAATCGATAGCAGCTGCAACCATGGGGCTGTCACTGAAATTGATTGCGGAAAAGAATCTTGAAGAGACACAGAGAAAACGAATAATCGATTACTTTTCCGATGAAGTGGTAGTGAGAATGGCAAGATTATCGGATTGAAAACATATGGATAGGAACTGTATTACTGACAGATCAATCGCATCAATTCAGCTGCAGATGCTTAATATCCTGCGTTGCCACAGATGGCCTGGACTAAAGAAAGCTAGATTCTTAATAACATCACTAGTTTTATGATACCAATACGGTGAACGCATATCCTCCTCCGACCATTAAAACATTGCTGAAGCTATGCATAAGGACTGGATACAGGATACTTCGGCTTCTTTGATATGCGATACCTTGAACGGTCCCCACTACAAAGGCATACATGATTTGGAAATAGTCAGCTTCTATAGTGAACGGCACCAACGACCATCTGATATGGGCTAATGTGAACAATACTGAGGACATCACTACTTCCAAAGTTATGCAACCTTTGATTTTCACACTCCTCCCAAATGCATAGGGTAGCAAGATAACCGGTAATGCACGATACACTACTTCTTCAGTCGGCCCACTCAAGAATAACTGAAATCCCAAACTGCCCAACATATTTCTCGCATTAAGAGGAAAGTTATAAACTGGAAGCTGGTTGTTCATCGCCATCTGCGCATGCTGGAGAACGGAAATTACTGTAAAGATTGTGGTAAATATTGCTAAGATCTTTATTCCCACCTTCTTGTCACCCAGTCCAAAATGGAAATTCACATGCATTCGCTTGCTCAATACCAAAATTGCTGCTAATCCAATAAGCAATTGAACCGTATGATGTATGGAAATTCTTGCAAAACTGTCAAAAGTGTCCAGGCTTTGATACGGAATCATCCCAGCAATCACATATCCAACTTTCCCCGATGCAATCTGCATACAGAGCAATAACAGGAATGTAATCATGCCTGCTATTGGCCGAAAAGAATTTACCTTCTCAAACTGGAGTGTGTTCATCAACATATGCATGAATTCCAAGATCCGATTGTACGTGAAGTTCCCACTGTACTGATTGTCAGATACGAAGCTATCGTCACCAGAGTGGTATCCACTGCCATTCGGATCAAAACATCAATAATATAGCCAGAGAACAATAACGGCATGAACATGAGAAAACTAAGCCAATTCATGCCAAAAACAAAAAGGGTGAATTCTGCAATTCTCTGTCTGAGTAATTTCTGGTTCCGATACGCATCCAACCATATAAACGTTGTCCCTATTGCCATCCCCATTAACAAGGTCCACATGGATGTTCCGACGGGCCTCTCCTGTATCCCCGACTTGATTGCACCTATTGTGTATGCCAAGTATCTCCCAGCAAAAAATATTGCTGCAAAGAAAAATATTGCCTTGTGTTTTCTCACGGGAAGACCTGATGTTGAATATGTTGCCGGAATTGTGCCTGGTTTCACAAAGCCCAATAATACCCCCAACAGGAATACGGGGATGGCGTCGCTGAGACCTACAACAATTTCGTTGATGATGGGATTACCAAACAGAGAGACTCCCTCAATCATTGCCGAGAGCCAAAGCAACGCCACCGATGCACCATAACGCAGCCCCTTTTTCACGCCTTCCCCAGGTATCCGCTTCCTGATTCGCAAAAAGACAAAAGCGGCAACAGAGAAGGCTGAGAAAGCCCAGAGGGTAGCGGTAGCTTCTATCCCTATGACTTCAGCAATGAAACTCAAGTCGGGATTATCCGGCATGGTGCCATACGGGGTAGTAAACATATGCAGACAGACATCAAGTAATACGCAACTGACAACTATCAAAGATATTTTTATCCTTTTATGTATGTTCATTTCTTTTCTCCTCTACTCAACATTTTTCATGCTCATGCAAAACCGAATTTCTGCTTGTTCTAATTTTTCAATTTTTATACATTAAGGAGTTCAAGATAATTGAACCCTGAAACCGATGGAGCTGTATTTTGATGAGAGGCCATTCTTTTCAATATGCATTACCTGATCGTGTTGGGTAAAACGAATCCCACAAAGAAGGTAAATCTTGAAGGAGTCGCCGAAGTCTATTTCAAACCCGGTTGCGATACTACCATAGAAGTTCCAAAAGAATTCTGGCTGTTGGCTAGGTGATTCAAAGCTGGTAATCATCATCTGCCCAAAGCCAGCTTGTATCATCGGATTTACGAAGGCATCTTTGAACAGTGTGATGCTGGTCTTGATTCCAGTCATGAATACACAGGTTCCTACTACCCCAGAATCATGTGCATCGGATGAATTAAGACAATTCACTGAGATAGGTTGAGCCAACAGAAACAGTTCGATTGCTCCCCTTAAACCGAGAAAGCTCCCTACAGCAAGCTCATAGCATGAGAGTTTTTCTTCTTCTATCGTTGCGTTTCCTCTGCTAAAAGCAAGGTAGGGATCCCATGTAACTGCAGCGGTGAGGCTGGACAGAGAGAGGGATGCGAGAACGAGACTAATCAGATATTTCCTTAATTTTTTCATTTCATTTCCTATGTTTTTAATAATTTGATGCTGCAAATGCACCCTTTTGCTCTTATGGTGCTTTCTTATTTTCCTAACCGATTTGCATAGCCCGATCTTAGAGTTTTCCCGCATGCAACCAGTTTGAGATCTCTTTGGGGTCCCGCGAATCGATTCTTCCCAGAAATAATTCCATAATTCACATGAAATGTTCCTTCTTACGCAGCACTTGAATGGTTTTAGGATTTAATACGATACCGCATAAAGTCATGATGGAGTCTTTAATTAGGACACCGAGTCGATACACAAGTGAAGATTCATGGTGGTATTTCATGATCTCATACCTGAGGTAATCGTCATCAATCCCCTCGATTCGACTGAAGGATTCCAAGTGATATCCATCCTGAATTCGCTCACGAAGATACAGGTTATTGAATTTTGTCGTATACAATTGTTGATTCTCCTTTTTGCCGGGTATCGTCATCTCGATATCCATTAATTCGGTTTGTATTGAACACTGCCCAGTATGTAGTGCCCAAGAAATTCATGAGCTCATTCCTCCGATGAAACTCAGCAGAATCAATGGGAGCGAACTCTATTATTGTGTTTTTATTTCGTTAATGAATTTATAGTTATGCACCAGAAAATCTCAGTACTGCATACTAATGGTTACAAATGCGTCATGGTGACTTCATGTAAGTAATACCAATGTCCATCTCATGGGAATAAGGGTAATCTTTGAGTACACAGGTTCGTTTATACTGTCATCATGGTTTGATGGTTGAGGAGTATTTCCCATGTCAGTTTGTCATATGATTGTGTTGCTGCCGTCCTAAATCTATCGCATCACGTAGTTCGATAGCCGAAGCCATTCATTCATCGTTTCTTACTGCATGTCTTTAACCAATTATCATTATCACACTAAGCGCACTCCTATAGAACACCGTTATATTATTGAACATCGTTCTATTTATTCTCAATCAGATTTTTTGTCAATCCCAATTCTCAACAAAATTGAAAATTTTTTTTTGAATATTATCTCTCGAAAGCCTTGGGCAACCGTCGCGTATGCCTTGTCTCCCATGGACCTCATTCCGGTACTGGGCTATTTGGACGACCTGATTATCTTGTCCATGATAGTGGTTCTAACGGTGAAGCTGATTCCCCGAGAGGCTCAGATCATCCTCACAATTATGACCGGGATAAAGAGCTAGGTTTAAACCATTTGCATTGGATGGACCCACTGTTTGGGCTTCCCGTTTTGTCAGAATCTTTCATATTCAATCCTGCATCGCTCGAAGACCTAACAGTATAGGATACGGGTCAGTTTTAAATGTTGTCAGAAGAAAATGAAACTGCCCATAAATTTTATCAAATATTAATATCGTATCATTTAATTTTAATTATGCATCGTCCATTATCTGAATTACATGAAGCAAATACTCCAATTGGGATGTCCATCTAGATATGGAAATTGATTTTAAACCTCATCATGACATTGATGCAAAGGTACGTGCACTCCTACATGATACATTCCATCTCACAGCCTTATACCCATATCAGGAATTGGCGATTCGCACCATTTTGGAATCAGCGGGACTGTATGGTGAAAAGGCATCTGAATCAGCACCGGAACATCAACTGGTCGTATTACCGACGGGAAGCGGGAAAAGTATTTGCTTCATGCTTCCCTCATTGCTGCTTGAAGGAATTACGTTGGTCGTGTATCCCCTGCTCGCACTTATGACCGACCAAGCGCGCAGGATGGAAGATATGGGTTTCGAAACGGTATTGTTCAAAGGCAGTCAAAGCGATGCAGAACGGGTTATCAGTTGGGAAAAATTGAATCGTGGATTGGCAAAATTCGTCATCACGAATCCAGAGACATTACGTTCTCCATCGGTTCTCGAACGATTATCGTCATTTCGCATTTCTCTTGCAGTAATCGATGAAGTCCATACGATCACTCAATGGGGAGAAACATTCCGACCGGCATACCTTGACGTGCCAAACGCATTAAAGACGTTGCATCCAGCGCAGATCGTAGCCTTTACGGCAACGGCATCGCCACGTATCGTAGAACGCATACGGGAGATTCTGTTCTCTGGTAAACAATTTCATCTGATTGAAGGCAACCCCGATCGTCCGAATATCATCTATCGGGCAGTTCCGTCGCTCTGTAAAATCCATGATCTAAGTATGCTGCTACAAGAATCTTCGCTACTTCCCTCTTTAGTCTTTTGCGCTACAAGAAAGCGTAGCGAACGAATCGCCTGGGAATTGACTAGACGTCTGAACAATCATGCTGTCCGCTACTATCATGCCGGATTGGATACACAGGAGCGCTCACTGCTCGAACAGTGGTTTTTCCAGTCAGAACATGGGATTCTCTGCAGTACAAATGCATATGGAATGGGCGTCGATAAAAAAAATATTCGAAGCGTAATTCATTACGACCTGAGTAATGATGTCGAATCATTTCTTCAGGAATCAGGTAGAGCAGGCCGCGATGGGAAGACAGCCTGCTCTATCGTTCTCGTAGATCCTTTCTGTACATCAACAAAACAATCGCAACGTTCGCTAGAAGGAATCTGGCAGCAGCAGGGTACCTGCCGGAGACAATCATTATTGAAATTGATGGGATATGGTCTTGAATCATGCTCCGGATGCGATGTGTGTTCGGGCACCGTGATGAGAAATCCTTCCGGTAAGAAAGAAATTTTGCGATTGCTCTATATACCGCTACGTTATCATGAAGATGAAATGGCTGCTCTATTAACAGGGGATAAGAACTCTATAGGTTACAGGTCATGGATGAAGATACATCCGCTGTTCGGGACATTGGCTGGTTGGGAATCCGAGGATGTCATCAAAGCAATCAAAATAATGGTAGCAGCCACAATGATACGAAAGCGGAAGCGCTTTCCGTATAAAGACAATCTGTATCTCCCCCTATCAATACTCAGAACTCAATTGCTTGAAGAATTCCACTTGCGCTGATTGTACGACCCTTTTACACTAGTAAAAAGAGCCCGATTCTGTTGGGGCGAAGGAGTACATCATCGCTAAGCTCAGCAAGCGCATAAAGATTGGTTTTGGAGTCGGAGATTTAGGGGGAAACCTCTTTTTTACCACAATCGGGTTCTATTTATTATATTACTTGACCGACATCGTAGAACTGTCGGCATCGTTGGCAGGAACGGTACTGATGATCGGGAAAATCTGGGATGCCATCACCGATCCGATTACCGGTTATTATTCCGACAGAACCCGTACCCGTTGGGGAAGAAGACGCCCATACATGTTTGTCGGCGCAATTCTGACACTCTTTTCGATGGGACTGATGTTTATGAAACCGTCGTTTCAGGGGCAGTGGCCGCTTTTCCTGTATCTGACCTTTCTCTATTGCTTTCTCAATACGGCCTACACGTTGATAAACATTCCGTACGGAGCGTTGCCACCCGAACTGACGGACGATTACAACGAACGCACGGTTCTCACCGGTTACCGGATGAGCTTTGCAGTCGTCGGAACCTTCATCGGAGCCGGAGCCGTCATGCCGATTATCGGATTGTTTGCGAATACCACGACCGGATGGGCAGTCATGGGATCGTTTATGGGGGCCATGATCCTGCTCTCAACGTTCGGTACGATATGTTCGATTCGCGAACCGATTCATAACGAAGTACAACCTGAAGAAGGTTTTTTTAAAACATTTATCGAAACGCTTTCCGATAAAGTATTTCTGACTGCATTACTGCCCTGGTCGTTCTTTACCATGGGAACTTCGATGGTTCAGGGCGCGTTGGTATACTACTATGCCAATATTTTCCAAAACGAAGGATTGTTCCAGGTTGCTCTGATCTTCCTATTGTCCACCAGCCTCATATTCATTCCCATATGGGTCAAGATCTCACAAAAGATCGGGAAAAAATGGTGCTATATCATCGGTATGGGAATCATGTCGGTCGGGGTTATGGTATTTTCGTTCCTTGGCGAAATCATCGGCCCGACTGCA
>JAAYDK010000246.1 GCA_012729295.1 Spirochaetales bacterium
AATGATCGACAGTCATTTTCATGTTCTTGAGATGAGAAAACGAACTATCGATTGCGAACAACTGTTCTCATCGTTATTCGAAAACGGTTTCGCCGGTGGGATGGATATCGGTGTAGATGCACAGGATATATCGGAGCGCTTCGAAATCTTACAAAACTGGCCAACCATACGTATTGCAGCCGGTCTCGGACCGTGGCATGCGCAAGGCGATCACGATCTGGACAAACTGATAGGTGACGTAGCAAGACAATGGGAAGCATTACCGATCGACTGTATCGGTGAAATCGGCTTGGACAACTACTGGAACTATGGAACCAGAGAACGTCAAGAGCGGCTCTTTATATTGCAACTTGACGTAGCCGAACAGCTGGGCCTTCCCGTAGCGATTCACATGCGGGATGCCGATGGTCAAATGCAATCTATCATAAAATCAAGGGCCTTCCCTTACGGCGGTATCCTCCACTGTTATGCCTCTTCATTCGAATTTGCAGAACGAGCGATGAAGCAAAATCTGTTGATTTCGTTTGCAGGTCCGATCACGTATAAAAATAATAATGCTTTGCGTGAAATATTGAGCAAGATTCCCGACGAATCGCTGCTGCTCGAGACAGACAGCCCCTACCTCGCTCCGCATCCGTTTCGCGGAAAAACTAATACACCGATGTATATCGGCTATATATACCGCGAGGCATCACGAATACGCTCGACATCAGTCGAATCGCTTGTAGATGTGGTGAAACACAACTTCGAACGAGTTATGGGGTCATCCGCAAAACGCGTCTTAACGGAAGTTCGATAGCCGGAAGTTTCCTGTCGAAGGAGGCTTCGGTTTCAATAATCGTTTGTATCGATCGATAGAGATCATCGGCAATCCAGCCTTTGAGATTCTCTATTCTTACCGCATTTCGATATTCCCCGTCGACAACCCATTGTATCCCTGATGAACCGGGATCGTTAAGATAAAGGTCGAGACGTTCGGTATCGTACGCAAGTACCGTAAAAACCTGTAACCGTTTCATTCGATCCAAATGCTCACTTACTGTTGAGGCCTGTATCTTTTTATCTTGTACGATGGACACCAACGGAGACTCTTCGACTAAAGCAATGATTTCGTCAATTTCTTTTTGCGAGGAAGCTGGATACAGCAATGCGGATACCGGCCCCCCTGCAATAGTCTGGGAGCGAATCATGCGTAGCGCATCGAGGAATCCTTCATCTATTTCTTGACGAATCAGCATGTAGTCGAAAGGAGAATCAACTACGTTTTGTCCGATACCGATGAATATCGTTTCGCTTTCAAATATGTTAGGTAACGATGAAGACAGGCTCGTAATTATCGGGCTGGTCACGATTGTCTTTATATCTTTCCTAGATAGTACATTATGCAATTCCTCCGCCAGCGTCTCCTTTTCCAGTAGCGCTTTGTCTGTAATGTCGATAATCACAAGACGCTTGCGTAATTGAATCAGTTTCACCCGAATATCCAATACAGCTTGATCTGTGAGCATCGACCGGCGATAGAACGAATCGGTAACGATTGCAACGGAAGGCCACTGAAGATAATAAAGAACGAGGGCAGTCGACAAAAGCAGTATACAAGCAATGATTATAAAAAGAAGCCTCGTTCGTGTCGTCATGATACGCTCAATGTATCAGCGGCTGTGATACGAGGTCAACATGCAATTCCTTTTTTGAAGAATTCCTGTTTTGTACGATAGTTGACTAATTTGAGCCAAACGCGATAGAGTTTTCACGAATTGCATTCGATTACATAAGGAGTAAGAACAGATGGTCTCCTACAAAGAGCTAGGCTTGGCGAACACTCGCGAAATGTTTGCAAAAGCCATCAAAGGTGGGTATGCGGTCCCAGCATACAATTTCAATAATCTCGAACAGCTGCAGGCAATCATTCAGGCGTGCGTCGAGACAAAATCACCGGTAATTCTTCAGGTCTCGAAAGGAGCCAGGGATTATGCGAATATCAACCTGTTGCGGAATATGGCAAAAGGTGCTTCAGAATATGCGAAGGAACTCGGTTGCGAAATCCCCATCGCTCTGCATCTCGACCATGGCGATAGTTTCGAAACGTGCAAAGACTGCATCGACAACGGTTTTTCATCGGTGATGATCGACGGATCGCATCATTCGTATGAAGAAAATATTGCCCTCACCCGCAAAGTCGTCGAATATGCTCATGCATACGATGTAACTGTCGAAGGTGAACTCGGAGTGCTTGCAGGTATCGAAGATGAAGTGAGCGCCGAACATTCTACCTATACGCGTCCGAGCGAAGTAATTGATTTCGTATCGAAAACCGGAGTTGATTCGCTCGCTATCTCGATTGGCACCAGCCATGGCGCTAACAAGTTTAAGCCCGAACAGTGTACCCGAAATGCAGAAGGAATCCTGATTCCTCCTCCGTTACGCTTTGACATTCTCGAAGAAATCGAAAAGAAGCTTCCTGGGTTTCCGATTGTCCTGCACGGTTCGTCGTCAGTCCCACAGCAATATGTCAAGATGATCAATCAATACGGCGGGAAGTTGAAAGACTCGGTCGGAATACCCGAAGAGCAACTAAGGAAGGCTTCGAAATCAGCCGTATGCAAGATTAATATCGACAGCGATGGCAGACTTGCAATGACCGCGACAATCAGAAAAATTTTATCTGAGAAGCCTGGGGAGTTCGATCCAAGAAAGTACCTCGGTCCAGCCCGGGATGCATTAAAAGAAATGTACAAGGAGAAAAACATAAACGTGCTCGGCTCAGCCGGCAACGCATGATTCTTCTGTAAGAAAACTGCGGCGTTCGGCCGCAGTTTCTTTATATTCGACACGTGTAAAGCGTCTGTATCCCTTTGACGATTCGTATTCGTTATGGTATAGTGGCTTGGTGTACGACGTTTAACTAAAAAATTATTGATGTTGTTTCTATGAGACAAGAGGAGTGCGATTGGCTACCAAGGAATTGAGGATCAACAGACAGATCCGGGCAAGAGAAGTGTTTGTTATCGATGCCGATGGCGAACAGAAAGGGGTAATGAATGTATTTGCAGCCATCGAGTTAGCCGAACAATCGGCCCTTGATCTTGTGGAGGTTTCCCCTAATGCCAATCCTCCCGTCTGTAAAATTCTCGACTTTGGCAAATACCGTTACGAGCAGGAAAAACGGGTGCGAGAAGCCAAGAAGAATCAGACTGTCATAAAGATTAAGGAAATCAGGATGCAGCCCAAGATCGAAAAACATGATCTTGAGTTCAAGACTAAGTTCATCACTGAATTCCTTAACGAAGGAAATAAGGTCAAGATATCGATTCGGTTCAGAGGTCGTGAAATGGCCCACCCCGAGCTGGGTAAGGCTGTACTCGATCGGATACTTGAATTTTTAACCGAGAATGGAGTACCTTACAATCTGGACCGTTCGGCTATGATGGAAGGGCGCATGATGTCAATTATAATCAGCCCTGCCAAAAGTAAAAAATGAAACAATCGTCCCGTAGGGATTGATATATTTTATGCTGCTTCAAGGGTTCTTGTTCCTTGATGCGCGAAAGAGGTTGTTATGCCCAAGATGAAAACAAGAAAATCCGCTGCAAAGCGGTACAAGGTGACGGGTTCGGGCAAAGTTCGCTTCAAGAAAGCGGGATTGCGGCACATTTTGACGAAGAAGAATACCAAGCGCAAACGAGATTTACGCCATACCGGTATTCTTGACGCAAGCGAAGTGAAGGCTGTGAAAGTCCTCCTTCCTTATGAGTTTTAAGGAGGGAAGCGCATGCCACGAGCTGTAGACGGAACAAAACACAAGGACAGAAGAAAGAAGATTCTCGATCAGGCAAAGGGATATTGGGGACGAAGAAGCACCAACTACCGGATTGCCAAAGATGCTGTCACGAAAGCGGGGCAGTATGCGTATCGAGACCGAAAACGCAGAAAACGAGACTTCAGGCAGTTATGGATTGCACGTATCTCGGCAGCGGTTCAAGCTGAGGGTCTCAACTATTCGCAGTTTATGCACGGTCTGAAATTGGCCAATATCGAAGTCAACAGAAAAGCATTGTCAAACATGGCAATCGAAGACAAGGTTGCATTCTCTCAATTAGTTTCGCAAGTAAAAACTGTTTTGAGCTAAACCAAAAGGAGGGACTCTATGATGTCAACGCTTGACAAAGTCCAGCTTCTCGAACAGAGGATCGTAAAAGCGACGGTCTTCATCCATAACCTCGAGAAGAAGATTGAAGAGTTGGAGGATGAAATTAAAATTCTTTCCGCTCACAATGAAGAGCTGAAGAATTACTCGGAAAGCTTTAGCGCTGATCAGAAGCTCATCGAAGAGAGCATCAATAACGCACTCGAGCAGCTCTCGACCATCCAAGGCCTTGACGACGTCGAGTTATTGGACGCAACGTCTGTTCATGATCTCGAAGAAGCCGATAGATTCACTACTGGCAGCGGCATCTCGATCGACGAAGTCTCTCTTGACGATTTGGTTCGCTAGTAATCTTTCTCTAAATCTACCTGACGGAACCAGAAATGGTTCCGTTTTTTTACTGACTATGATAGCATGTCAATAGAACATACGGGCCTGCGGTGAGCGTAAAGAGACAATTCTCTTGGCTCAAACTACACATATGGGGTTTGGTATAGTCAGGTTGCATTGATCCAGCTGGAAGGTTCGCCTTTCATCGCCGGAACAGAATGCCTGGCAACTAGAACCCCCCTTGAACCTTAGGTTCAAGAGATATCTTCTGAGCGCTTCCGCAGGTCATCATGATAGGAATTTCAATGGATACAATTCAAACGCGTAACGATATTCGGAAAGATTTTTCCGATATCGTATTCATCAACATTCCCGAAGGGTTTGATGTTTCAAACCAATCCTTACCGATCGACAAATCAAAACTGCTACCGGTACAATTGCCGGAAGGAAGCAAGCAAATCGATCCTGTCCAAGGCATTTCTATGCAGACAATTGCTGCCGCAATCATCAAGCTACTCGCCTATCGTGAAGATCATGAAGATACTCCATACTACCGGCAACTGCTGTTGGCGATGCAGCCGGATGTTGCACAAGAGCTTCAGATCGCGGCGATAGCAAAGGCACAAAAACAAGACTTCGAATTTGCAGAAGAGCTATTTCTTGCAGCAAATCATTTAAATCCTGACATTGTTGAACATTATATCAACCTTTCGGTACTGTATGGCCAACAAGCTCAATTAGCGAAGGAAGCTAGTAACGAAGAACGTTACGACACCTTTATCGGCAGACAGCTGGACATACTGCAAAAAGGTCTTTTACGACATCCCCTTTCAGAATTGCTATTGGCAGAAATCGGAATGCTGAATCTATATCTCGGCAATGAAGAAATTGCACTGGAACATTTGAACGCGTATCTGAGAATTGCACAACCTTCGGAAAAACGTGATATCATCGAAGCACAAGTAGCCCAAGTATCCGAACGACTAGAGGAAGACTCGACATTATATGCAGCATTCGATGAAATGCAGCTCGGCAATCATGAACAGGCTCTGCGTCTGGTCGAAACATTCATTTCACGCAGGCCAAAGGCATGGGAAGGATATTTTATTAAAGGCTGGGCGCTACGCGTATCAGAGCAATTTCAAAAAGCTGCCGATACGTTCGTGACCTGTCTTGAAGCAGGTGGAAGAAATTCCGATATCTACAATGAATTATCATTATGTATGTCGGCGCTAGGAAACGATGAATTGGCAAAAGATTACCTAGAAATTGCTTTAGAAATGGAAAGTGGGAACATCACATTGCTGACCAATTTGGCCTACCTATATCTGAAAGACGAACAGTTCAATCGAGTAAATGAATTATATCAAGCTGCAAAAGAACTCGATCCAAACGATCCTCTGGTTAAGCACCTTAAAGAGGAGCTTGTAAAAAGAACCGGTCTTACGGAGGACGATGATGTCATCGATATCTGAGAGCATTCGAATTGTGTGTGAAACCCCAGAACAAACCATCGAACTAGGAAGAAGAATCGGCATGCTATCTGCCTCTGGAACTGTTGTTTCGTTACAAGGATCACTAGGATCCGGAAAAACCGTTATTGCAAAAGGAATTGCACAAGCGCTCGGTATAACAGAAGCAATTGTCAGTCCGACCTTTACACTTGTACAAGAGTATGAAGGAACAATGACTCTCAGACACATGGACCTCTATAGGCTGGAAGATCCTGAAGAATTGGAAAGCATCGGAGGCGAAGAATTATTATATGCACCGGGCATCACCGTCATTGAATGGAGTGAAAAAATCGAGCATCTGCTTCCGATACAGACAATCAGAGTGACTATTGAAATTCTTGCAAATCAAAACCGACAAATTTCGATACGAGGATTAGCCTTATGAATATTTTAGCAATCGAGTCCTCTGCGAAAACTCTGAATGTAGCGATAAAGACTGAAACCACTTATTGCTCGACACTCGATTTCTCGCTCGGAATGACCAGCGAGACGATTATGCCACGAATATTAGACCTCTGTAGCCGAGCCAATATTGGATTGAATCAGATCGAGATCGTCGCATGTTCACGCGGTCCTGGATCATTTACTTCTCTTCGAGTCGGAATGGCTACTGCAAAAGGAATTGCAACGGCACTTTCGATTCCTCTTGTAAGCATCGACACGTTGGAGCTCTATCACTACCCCGTACGACACATCGAAATGGTGAAAGCGGTTGTCGTTGATGCAAGAAAACAACGATTCTACTGTGCACTATTCGATCGCAACGGAAGACTTACCGAAGACCTTGACGCTACATGTGAAGAATTCGTACGTTACATGTGCGATTACGCGAGAGTGTTCGTTACCGGTCCGGATGTCCAACTGTTCAAGACAAGCATTGATGCTTCTGAAACATTATCGAAACAACCCGTCGAGTTAATTATCGATGAGTTAACGCATCGGGATTATGGCGAATCTTTGGCAATCATGGCACTTGCGAAGTTCCGGACGGAAGGTCCGGATCACATCGGAAGTGGACCGACGTATATACGAAAAAGCGATGCCGAGCTGGTACGATTATCATCGGCGTCTACACGGCAATAGGAGTCAGCATGAGCGAACAAAAACAACCGGACATGATTATCATCGGCGCAGGTCCCGCAGGGCTTTCTGCCGCCCAATATGCAGCTCGAGCAGGCTTGTCTGCTCATGTGTTTGAAGAAATGGCTCCCGGTGGCCAGACGTTGATTGTCGACGAGCTTGAAAACTATCCTGGATATGATGATCCGGTTTCCGGTTATGATCTGGCTGTAAAATTTGCCAACCAGGCTGAAAAATTCGGAGCAGTCATTCATTATGCAGCGATTGATTCTGTCGAGCATCGAGAAGACGGGATGTTTGAGGTAAAGACACCAGACGGTGAGTTTATCGTACCCGTAGTTATTGTTGCTACAGGAGCTAAACGACGCGAACTTGGAGTTCCCGGTGAAAAAGAATATCAGGGCAAGGGTGTTTCCTACTGCGCAACTTGCGACGGACCGTTTTTCAAGGAGAAAAAGATCCTCGTGGTCGGAGGCGGCGATAGTGCGTGCGGAGAATCGTTGTTTCTTTCAAAAATTACTTCACATGTAGTGGTCGTTCATCGAAAAGAACGCTTCCGCGCTCAGCGGGGAATCGTCGGACTCATGGAGCATGACGAACATATCGAACGCAGAATGCTGCACACTGTAAATCGGATTGAAGGGGACACAAAACGCGTTACTTCGGTTAATTTTCACGATATTGCACAAAATCGTGATTATAGCGAGGCCTTCGACGCAGTGTTCATTTTCGTAGGAGCGTTACCCAGAACACAATTGGTACCATTTGCAGAAACTGACGAAAGCGGATACATCAAGACGGACGGAAGGATGCGCACCTCGGTTCCCGGATTGTACGCAGTAGGAGATGTCCGCGATACACCGTTTAGGCAGGTGGTCACCGCTGCTTCCGACGGTGCAATTGCAGCGCACGATGCAGCCGAATACATCGATGAACTTCACGGACGTACCTATGTATAGTGATTTAGCTTGACTGCCAATCGTGTTCGATGGTCTAATTGAATCATGAAGATACTCATGGTCTCAAGCGAAGCAGTCCCATTTGCAAAATCAGGGGGTCTTGCTGATGTAACTACGTCTTTATCGCAAGCACTCAGCGTGCTTGGCCATGATGTACGGATTTTGATACCCAGATATGCATCGATTAAACTTGAACCTTCCAATGAGATACCGGTTTCATGCATCGTCGATTTGCAGATTGGATCGCAAACGGTAGTTGTTAGAACACTAAAAGTTGATAACCTGCAGTTTTTATTTGTAGAACATCCTTGGTTTTCAGAGCGTCAGGGTATTTACGGCGATACTTCATTTCAACCCTATCTCGATAACGCAATACGCTTTACACTCCTAGACAAAACAGCTCTAGCCTATTGCAAAACCACCGCATGGGTTCCAGACATCATACACTGTCATGACTGGACAAGCGGCTTTGTTCCGTATCTGATGAAACAGGACAAGAGCGGATTCTTTGACAAGACTGGTAGCGTCATTACCATCCACAACCTCGCCTATCAGGGTGAATTCTCACGTTTAGACCTCCTGTTGTTACAAATTAGATCGGACGAGCGATTATTTAGCGGTAAAGGTATCTATAAAAAGCTCAACATGTTGAAAGCCGCAATTGAATATGCCAATACGATTACCACTGTCAGTCCGACCTATGCAAAGGAAATCCAGAGCCAGCAATACGGTTGTGGTCTCGACGAATTGCTACGTTCTCGAAAAAATCGGATATTCGGTGTTTTAAACGGCATCGATACGCATGAGTGGAATCCTGCCGAAGATATGTATCTACCCTATCGATTTTCAGAAAAAGACTTACGTGGCAAAGCCGAGACGAAACGAATGGTTCAACAACGTTTCAATCTACCTGTTGACGAAAAAGCTTGCCTAATCGGCATCATCAGCCGCCTAGCCGAGCAAAAAGGCTTTTTCGAACTCATCGAAGGACCTGATTTTGCACTTAAGCATATGTTGGAAGACTTGCCGGTTCAGGTTCTTATTATCGGGACCGGAGACAAGCGGCTTGAAGAGAGCCTGTCCGAAATGGCTAAAGCATACAAGAATCTCTCTTTCAATATGATTTTCAGTAACGAAGCTGCGCATCTAGTCGAAGCAGCCAGCGATTTCTTCTTGATGCCGAGCCGTTATGAACCGTGCGGCCTTAATCAGATGTATTCGCTTGCATACGGGACCATCCCGATTGTCCGAAAAACAGGCGGACTTGCCGACTCGGTAATCGACATCGACCAGCATCCAAAACAAGGTACTGGAATCGTGTTCGACACGTTATCCGGCCAAGCCATTTACGATTCTGTGAAACGTGCGGTACAATTATATACTGATGATCCTGAACGCATGCATGAACTACGTAAACGGGGTATGGCGATAGATTTTTCTTGGAATCGATCGGCACGTGAATATGAGAAGATCTACAATGGATCAAAAAAGGGGTAAGCGCATGAATAAGAAGAAAGCCATTGCGATCGTACTTGGAGGCGGAAGGGGAACACGATTATATCCTCTGACGAAGGACCGTTCGAAACCAGCAGTACCGTTTGCCGGAAAATATCGGCTGGTCGACATCCCGATATCGAACTGCATTAACAGCGGGCTTAAGCAAATTTATATTTTAACACAATTTAATACTGCATCGCTACACAACCATATTTCAAATACCTACATCTTCGACACATTTTCGAATGGATTTGTCGAGATATTGGCAGCTGAACAGACCTATCATAACAACGACTGGTACCAGGGGACTGCAGATGCTGTCAGGAAAAATCTGCAGCATTTCGCCGACCAAACTCCCGACTACTACGTTATTCTCTCTGGAGACCAGCTGTATCGGATGGATTTTGAGGATATGCTGCAAAGGCATATCGATAGCGAGGCCGTACTGACGATCGCTGCAAAACCAGTATCGCGCTCACATGCAACGGGTTTGGGCATCATCGGTGCCGATGAAAAGGGAATCATCACAAAATTCTATGAAAAACCTGCACCTGATTTGGATATCTCGGACTATAGGATTCCTGAAAAATTGATGAAAAATTCACTCCATCAAAAAGTGACCGAATCAAACGAGTATCTTGCTTCGATGGGTATCTATATCTTTAACGGTAGGGCGATGGAAGAAATACTGCAAAAAAGTACGGCCACCGACTTTGGAAAGGAAATCATTCCCGAGGTTTTGAAAACCATGAAAACATCCGCCTATCTGTTTGACGGATTCTGGGAAGATATCGGAACAATCAAAGCATTTTACGATACCAATCTCGATCTTGCTTCCATCTCTCCGGCATTTAATTTTTACGACGAATCGATGCCGATCTACACGCATCGCCGGCATCTGCCGGCTACGAAAGTTAACTTCTGTACAATCAGCAGTTCACTAACTAGTGAAGGTTCCATCATCACGAATGCCTATATCGTCAACTCGATCATCGGTGTTCGCACGCTGATAGAATCGGGGGCCAGCCTTGACGGAGTATACTGTATGGGAGCGTCTTATTACGAAAGCGAAGAAGAAAAACGCCAGAATGCAAAGCGTAAGATACCGAATATCGGAATCGGAAGAGCTTCCATCATCAGAAAGGCAATCATCGATCAAAATGCGAGAATCGGAGATAATTGCCGGATAGGAATCGACGATATCCAGCGCTCAGAGGGAGATTTCAATAATTATTCAATTCATGACGGAATCATCGTGATTCATAAGAATGCCGTCATTCCGCATGGAACCATTCTCTAAGACCAACCACAACCGGTCAGAAGCTTATTCAGTGTTTCTCTGACCGGTTGGTCCGACGGCACCATATCGAGCTGTGCTAACTGCTCGAGCGTAACCCATTTGATTTCATCGTGCTCAACAAGTGAAAAAGTTTGTGAATTACCTGATGTAATCCAATACGCCTGAAGATGATACAACGTGTCCCGATAGATACAATCGT
>JAAYDK010000247.1 GCA_012729295.1 Spirochaetales bacterium
AATACATTTTTCATGGTAACGACGGGACATCGATGCCTTGGAACGATACTGCCCAACTTGATTTTCTCAATCCTCAGACTCGTGAGGCCGTCATTCAACAAATCATTCATGTAGCTCGAAATTTCAGCATCATCCGTTTCGACGCAGCGATGACGCTTGCGCGTAAACACATCCAACGGCTTTGGTATCCCAAACCGGGTACGGGAGGAGACATTCCCGGTAGATCCGGATATGGTCTTACCGATGAGGAATTCAATCAACGGATACCCAATGAATTTTGGCGCGAAGTGGTCGATCGCATTTCCCGGGATGCTCCCGACACTCTGTTGCTTGCTGAAGCATTTTGGATGATGGAAGGCTACTTTGTCCGAACCCTCGGCATGCATAGAGTGTATAACAGCGCGTTTATGAATATGCTGAAAAATCAGGAAAATCAGAAATATCGGGAGACTATCAAGAACACCATCGCCTATGATCCCGAGATTCTCAAACGCTTTGTCAATTTTATGAACAACCCGGATGAGGAGACCGCGGTTGCCCAATTCGGCGATGGAGACCGTTACTTCGGAGTGTGCACACTCTTGGCTACCATGCCTGGATTACCGATGTTTGGACACGGTCAAATCGAAGGATTCAAGGAAAAATACGGAATGGAATACCGTCGTGCCTATTGGGAAGAGAAGCCGGACAAACGGCTAATCGATGAGCATCGACGAAGAATCTTTCCATTATTAAATATGCGACATCTTTTTTCAGGTTCGCAACATTTCCAGTTTTTCGATATGGTCGAAGATGGGAGAATATGCGAATCGGTATTTGCATATGTAAACGGCAATACAAGCAGCCGTGTCTTTGTCCTCTACAACAATCAATATGAACAGGTGCGTGGAAGAATCCATACTTCTGCCGCAAAGCTCGAAAGGTTGCCCAACGGAAATCGTGAACTTGTCACAACGACCCTAGCCGAAAGCCTAATGCTCACCATCGGAGGAAGGCGCTATACCATTTGGACCGAGTTTCCCGAGAATCTGACCTATATATTCTCATCGATGACCATTTTCGACGAAGGTTTCTCGACTCAGTTGAATGGGTATCAGACGAAGATATTTCTCAATATCAGAGAGGTCGAAGATTTCGATGGGTCGTATGAACTGCTATGTAATCAATTATCCGGCAAGGGTACCTATACGTTTGAATCGGACTTGCGGACTATCAGGCTGCAACCGATTTTCAGGGCAATGGATAATTTCCGCTCGCCACATATGTTAAAAATTACAAAGACTCTCTTCAACGGTGAATCGACACACCAATCAAACCGTAAGCTTACCCTGCTCGCTGGAGAAGCATACGCACGACTGACTGCAGAATTTGAAAAGATGCTTCCGGCTGCACGAAAGGCAATCGGGGAACCAGTTCAGGAGGTAGAACCGCTTTCTCTCATCAGACAGATTCAGCGTACTGCCGATTGTTTTACCCCAGTTCAAAAATTGGATAAACTGACTGCACAACGCGATAAAACCTTTTTTTCCTCGCTAGGAACGACCATGACCGAGCTCCCATTGATTTTTAACACATTTTTGTGCCTTGAACCATTTATCGAACCGGACAGTTCGCTTGGAAAGGTATGTAAAACCATCGAACAACTTTCTCTTACACAATTCTTTACCAATGCTGCAGCTTCATTCGATATAGAGCAAGACCAGCTGAATCATGTATTAAGAGGCTCAGCGTTCTTCGCAGCCCCGCCGTCATCGGTTGCTGAAGGCATCCGTGCAAACACCGTGGATGCAAAGACAATATTATCGGCTCTGCTTTCCGACGAATCAATTCAATCGTATATCGGTGCAAATCTTTATGAAGGGGTTCTCTGGTATAAAAAAGAGGCGTTTCAGGAAATGGTCGTGCTCGTACTGTTGGGAACCTATATGCGCCACAACGATATCGATAGCGATTCAATCATTTCCCTTGCAGTCGAATGGTTTCAGGCGGACTTACGTTCAGACTATCGAATAGATAGACTAATCGGTAATCTTTGATGTTATAGAAGGTTCATTGACTTATGAGAAACGATACGGTAAGGTTGCGAATATGAAAACATGGATCACCTATGCAGCTGCAATCGCCATGGGGTTTTCCGCTTCGCTGCTCCTTGGTGAATTTGCCTTGTTCGATACGATCGTCGGTTCTGTCGTACCGGTATTGATTGATATCGGAGTATTTATCCTTTTCCCGATGGTCTTCATTACGTTCGCATCGGGTATTTCTTCGTTACGCAGGCATTCTCGAACTTCGCTGATGTTTTTTACGACCATATTGTGGAGTCTTTTTACTACCATGGTATTAAGTGCTGCAGCTGCTGCAGTGTTCAAACTTCTTCCCTTTACGTTGAACGATACAACGGCGATAAGCCGATTCACCGTACTTCCGGACGGATTGGATAAAATTACGGCAACACGGGTTTTCTCGCTTCTTTTTCATCGTAATGCGTTCATGCAGTTTTTTGCTTCCGACAGCCATTTGTTACCCATTATTTCAATTGCAGCGGTCATCGGGTATGCACTCAAGCCTAACATCGAAGTAATCAGACCGGCATATGTGGTAATGAACTCCTTTTCCGAAGCAATGTTCAGAATCGCACGATTTTTTGCCGTATTCGGAGCGATTACAGTTGGTTTTACTGCCAGTAGTTTTTTCAGGACGGTCGATTTTGATGGGATGTTCTATACGAATCTATCGTATTTTTCCATCATCGGGATTGCAACCTTTATAGCGTTATTCGTCATCCTTCCCCTTTTATTCGTATTATTTACCGGATTTAGGAGGGGCAATCCATATCGAGTGCTCTTTGGAGCAACGGCAGCGTGTCTTGCCGGCTTCTTTACATCCAATCAGTTGTGGGCTACGACTGTATTGTTACCGACGGCACGTAAGAACAACCAAATCCAAAAGCGTATTGCAGGAACAACGCTCCCTCTGTACACGATACTGGGCAAAGGCGGCAGTGCCATGATGGCGACTGTCACGCTATTGGTTTTAATTACCATGGCCACAAAGAAAGTTCCATCTTGGACCGAGGCAATGGTTGCTGCAGCATTTTGTTCGATATTTTCACTACTTAGTTCGTTCAATCTCGGGTATGAGACTCTGGCGATTTTATTGATGGCCTGTAGTGCGATGAGTATCGATCTACAGAGTTTAAACTTGATGGTTTTAGCATTATTACCGATTATCGGGGGAGCCGCCACCATGATCGATACGGCAATCGCGGCTTTCGGATCAGCCTATAGTTCGCGACTTATTGTTACTGGAATGAAAACTCCGTATCGCGAACTGATCTAACAAAAAATACATGAGTAAATATTTACGGATCGCCTGCATATCAACGCATACTGCACTCACGATAATTCTCACGATATTCGTAGGACAGGCATCGCTGGCAGTTCTGTTTGCAAATCGTACGATTGGAACGTCGCAGTCGGTATCCGGCAGCGTATTCGGCCAATTACTACTTCCCGCACTGCTAGTTTCAATCATATCCTTGATCGGATCTTTTCCCATCTCGCTGAAAGACACGTCACGGATGGTAATGGAGCGCCGCCTTCTACCGCTCATCTTTCTTACTTCGGCGTTAAGCGGTATCAATATCCTTCCGCTTCATTCAATGCTTGTATCAAACATGATTTTCTCACCGACTGTCGTAGCGGTATTATATCAATTCTCGCTTTTATTCTTCGTTTATCTCATACTGGTAATCGCTCTTTTTCAGCAAGGGGTGAATATGCTGAAGTTCGGTCAGCTTATCACGATCGGAGCTTTGGGTTGCTTACTACTAGCTGCGCTATCGCCTGTTTCTGCCAGCGTTGCGCACAACGTTGTTTCGGGACGTTTTGCGTCAACGCAGGTGCTGTTTGCAGTACAAATCATAGGGATTATCGCTATCGCTTGTTTCGTAGCAATCTTTGTCAAAGAAAAAACCCGTCATAACGCACTGAGATGTGGAGGGTTTATTTCGCTCACTCTCGCAATTCTTGGGCTTTCTTCGCAATTCGGGACTGCCGTCAAATTACTCGGAATAGTGATATTTGCAGTTGGAGTATTACTTGTTTCTCCAATTTTTCAAGGTGACAGATTGTAAAAAACGGGGCAGACGCCCCGTTTATAATTATTTTTTAAAATCGATAATACTCGGATCATAATCTACAGGAGCATCGAATCCCAACAGCTCAATACAGGTTGCGGTAATCGAACTGATTCCGAGGTTCTGCCGCAATGTAGTCGAGTACTCTCCGTCATAAGACGGATCATAGAGAATGAACGGAACGGGATTCAGGGAATGTGCGGTTTTGCTCTGCGGTGTTCCATCTGATTTTCGCTTGACCGAACCGTTTTTATCGTGTTCAAACATATCGTCAGCATTCCCATGGTCTGCGGTGAGAATCAATATCCCTCCCACTTCATCGATAACTGCTTTTAATCTGGCAAGCTGTAAATCCATCGCTTCCATCGAACATATCACAGCCTGATAGATCCCGGTATGACCGACCATGTCTCCGTTCGGATAATTCATCTTGATAAAATCATACGAGCCGCTTCTGATTGCTTCGATTGCCAAATCGGTAATTTCAGCACATTTCATCCAAGGCCTTTGTTCAAATGGGACGATATCCGAGGGAACTTCAACATACGTTTCAAGCTTCTGATCAAACTTTCCTGTTCTGTTTCCATTAAAAAAGTAGGTTACGTGCCCATACTTTTGTGTTTCACTGATTGAGTACTGGCGGACTTTGGATGCACATAGATATTCAGCCATAGTCCTGTCTATCGAAGGAGGCGAGACCAGATATTGAGACGGGACATGCAAATCACCGTCGTATTCCATCATGCCTGCATACTCGACTTTAGGGAAACGCTTGCGGTCAAATTCCTTTAACTCCGCAGCTTCGAAAGCTTTCGTAATTTCCAAAGCTCGATCGCCTCTGAAATTAAAGAGGATTACGCTGTCCCCATCTACTATCGGACCGATAGGTTGACCATGTTCCTCGATTACAAACGGAGGCAGGTCCTGGTCTATCGCCTTGGTTTCCTTTCTCAAGGTAACGATAGCCTCGTGTGCAGAGGGAAACCTACGACCTTCTCCGAGAACGTGTGTTTCCCACCCCCGTTTCACCATATCCCAATTTGCGTTATAACGATCCATCGTGATGACCATTCTACCGCCGCCCGAAGCAATTCTCGCATCGAATCCTTGGTCGGACAGTCCAACTAAAAACTCTGCAAAAGGATCAAAATACTCGAGTGCCGATAATTCGCCAACATCACGTCCGTCAAGCAGTGCGTGAACACGGACTTTCTTTACGCCTGAGGCCTTCGCTTCAATAATCATGCTTTTCAAGGTATCGATATGCGAGTGTACGTTACCATCCGAAAGCAAGCCGATAAAATGAAGCGTTTTATCCGAAGCAATCACATTGGAAGTAAGTTTTTTCCAAACCGCACCTTCGAACATGGCTCTCGATTCAATAGAAGCGGCTACCAGCTTTGCCCCCTGTGCGAACACCCTTCCGCAACCGATGGCATTATGTCCGACTTCGCTGTTACCCATATCGTCATCCGAGGGTAATCCCACAGCAGTACCGTGAGCCTTCAGCTTGGTCCAAGGAGCCGAGTTCATCAGATGCTTGAGCATATTTGCTTTTGATTCTGCGACTGCGTCTCCTTCCTGATATTTACCAATACCGACTCCGTCCATTATGACCAGTACGACGGGTCCTTTCCTCGTAATATTGCGATTCCTATTCAATGCTTCGACCATGCGCTGCTCCTTGGGTACAATCGTAACCGAATATAGCTATTTATTGAATGGACGTAAAGTCACAAAGCTGCGGTAGCTTGTGCCAGCCATGTACGTTCTGCCTCGTCTAGATAGGGGTCAAGTTCATCTCTGACCCAAGTATGATACGTATTGACCATATGTATTTCAGCATCGCTGAGCAGGGATGTATCGATTAGCTTTCTTTCGAACGGACACATGGTTAAAACTTCGAACGCTAAAAAAGAACCGAATTCCGTCTCTCCGTCTTCAACCACCGTAATGATATTTTCCAGTCTAATTCCATACCGGTCTTTCTTATAAATGCCCGGTTCGTCGGAAAGGACCATGCCACTAATCAGCGGAACTACAAGTGGACGAGGTGAGATGTTCTGAGGTCCTTCGTGGACGTTCAGACAAAATCCGAGTCCATGTCCTGTACCGTGACCATAATTCTGCCCGTGCTGCCATAAATGCTGCCTGGCTAGTATGTCGAGCTGATAACCGGTCGTCCCTTTAGGAAACCGCTGAGATGCGAGAGAGAGGTTTCCCTTTAATACAAGCGTATAATCTCTTGTCATCTCGTCAGAAGGAGCGCCGAACAATAAGGTTCGCGTTACGTCTGTTGTTCCGCATGTGTACTGTGCTCCCGTATCCAGCACTAAAAGCCCGTCGGTATCCAGCACGCTAGCTGTTTCGGGCGTAGCGGCATAGTGGGCAAGCGCGCCGTGTCCGCAAAATCCAGCTATCGGTGAAAAGGAAGGTCCGATATATTCGTCACTTTTTTTTCTGAACCAAACCAGCTTCTCAGCCAAGGTAATTTCATCGTATACGTGCTTTGAAGCTGCAAGATGAGAAAGGAATCTTACTAAAGCAAGACCGTCCAGCAGATGTGCCCGACGCATTCCTTCCAGTTCTTTAACATGTTTCGCAGCTTTTAGATCGGTCGATATATCGCGGCCTTCCACTGTCCCGACTCCGGTGGGGAACGCCTGAAACAACGCAGTTGAAACCTTGTCGGGAGAAAAATATATTGTTGAATTCTGAGCAGGAATCTTTTGCAATACGTTTTTTATATCATCGTACGAAACGATTTCGACATCCTTGCTCAGCTGTTCTTTTAGGCCGGTTTCGACTCGGTCTGCATCGATACAGAGAATCGCGTTTTGTGGACCTATCAGCAGATAGGCTAAAAACACCGGATTGTAAGTGATATCACTGCCTCTTGCATTAAGTATCCATGCGATATCGTCCAAACTTGCAACTAGATGATGAGTACAGCCGAGTCTCTGAAACGACTTTCTGATGATATCTATCTTTTCACTACAGGTAAGTCCTGCATAGCGTTCGGATAAGGTGGTCACAGGTTCGTGCGGTGGTGCAGGGCGGTCGGTCCATATCAGGTCAAACCAATCGTCTGTAGCAACTACTTCGAACCGCCTTCCGATGAAGGCTCTCTCGATCGTTCTCTTTGCGGAAAGGGTCATGGTAGTACCGTCAAAGCCAATTCTGCAGCCTTCTTTCATCGTATTTGAAAGCCATTGGACATAATCTACTACCTGTGGTGTATCAATCTTCTGTAAATCGAACGGAGAACCTTCCAATTGCTGTTCGGCCTGAATGAAATAACGGGAATCAACCCATAACAGAGCCCTATCTGCCGTGACTACTACTGTTCCCGCAGAACCGGTAAATCCGGTTATCCAAGCCCTAGTGAGCCATCTTTGCGCAACATATTCGCTTGAATGCGGATCGCTTCCCGTTACAATCCATGCGTCGACTCGATTCTCGCGCATAATCTCTCGCAATGCTTCTAACCTGTTCGCAATGGTATTCATGTTATCTCCGATGTATCTATTATCGACGTTTCTTTTTATTTTTCGAGCTTTTGCGAGCTTTTTGGCTTTGTATGGCAGCCTGTTGCCGTTTCAACGCCATTGCTTCTGCCGTAGCAGCCTGCTTCTGATGGATATGGCGGCTATAGAACAATACGAAAAAGCCGAATACGATCATGGCCATACATAGGATTTGTCCCATGGATATATTTAAAAATGACGTAAACAAGGCAGTTTCCGATGAATTTTTTCCCCAAGCAATGACAAATCCCAAATTCGAATCGGGTTCCCGCACATATTCGATAAAGAAACGAGCAAAGCCATATCCAATGATGTACCATGCGAGCAGAAAACCGTGATATTGCTTTCTCGGTCGCATGATAAACCATAAGAACAGCCACAGGACAACTCCTTCAAACAGAGCTTCGTATAACTGCGAAGGATGTCTGGGGAGATTAATTAAAGCACCTTGGCTGAATTCGATTCCAATTCGTTCAGCAAAATCACGGACCCACTGATGATTGGTACTGTATGAAGGAGCATCGGGGAAAACCATTGCCCAAGGAACAGACGAGGCCCTGCCCCACAACTCCCCGTTGATAAAATTTCCCAATCTTCCGAAGGTATAGCCCAGCGGTATTCCTGCAACCAGTACGTCGGCAACCTCGAAAAATCGGCGATGATGTATCCTGCAATAGATAATTACGGCAACGATAGTACCGACCAAGCCTCCGTGATAGCTCATTCCCGGCAGCCCGACGAAACGCCCGTTTCTAAATGGCCAAAAGATCATCCACGGATGCGTCCAGTAATACCAAGAACCATCGTAGAGTAAAGTGGAAAACAGCCTTGCTCCGAGAATCAGTCCTGCGATGGCAAAAATGAATAAATTGATAGTGTCGTCGACCGAACTGTCGAATTCCTTTTTCTTTACCTGATTCCTGACCAGGATGTACGTTGTGGCGAACGCAAAGATGTACATGAGGCTGTACCAGCGTATCGGAAGCCCGGGAATTATGGTGGGTACAATCCACGTGGGGTATTCAATAAAGAGATGCATAAAAGAAGTGTACGCTGAGAGCGAAAACCGGTCAACAGCAACTCCGAGAATATTGTGGCCTATCAGCGAGAAAATAGATATATTCTAGGTACTATGAAAAAGCTAAAGATATTTTTAATCATTACTATTGTCTCATTGGCTTTCACGCTCCAGCTTGCCGGCGCAAACGGTATCGACGAGCAACTTGCCTCCAGCTTATTCTATTATCAGCCTCAAACGGCTTCATCATCACAGCAGCGTTCCGACGATATTTCTCTGAATATGAGGAAATTGGAACTGCTCTATCGTTTGATCGAACGCGATTTTCTGTATGAAATAGACAATGATGCGGTATTCGAATCGATGGCAAAAGGGCTCTTTGCCGCGCTAGACGATCCGTACTCCGGGTATGTCGTTGCAAAAGAAGCGGCTGATTTTACCGAAGAAACTACGGGAACGTATGGCGGTATCGGAGCCTATATCTCCAAAAACTTTCTTGAGTACCGGGACTTTAGCAAACCGGATACCTATATGGTCAACATAACTTCCGTATTTCCCGGTTCTCCCGCAGAGATGGCAGGCCTCCGTTCCGGAGACTTGATATCGCATATCGACGGAAAACCGGTGGACGATTGGGAGGCCGAAGAAGCCTCTCGGGCACTCAAGGGAGAACCAGATACTACGGTTGTCTTGACAGTCCATAGAGGCTCGACAGTCTTCGATGTTCCTGTAGTTAGGAAGATCGTGACCGTTCCTACCGTATCAAAAACCTATATCGACGATACAATCGGGTATCTAAGAATCACGCAGTTTACTAATTCAACCACCGAGCAGGCGGGGAAGGTCATCCAGGAATTTGCAAACAAAAACCTCAAAGGAATCATTCTCGACCTGCGGGATAATCCAGGAGGAGTTGTTGACTCTGCCGTATCGGTAGCAGACATGCTCCTATCAGGCAAGCCTATTGTCCATATTTACACCAAAAACGATGCTCGCAAGGAATCCTATACTGCCAGAACAAGTACGCTGGTTTCCACATCGATTCCGATGGTCGTTCTCGTAAACAAAGGATCCGCATCAAGTAGCGAAATACTTGCGGGGGCACTTAAGGATAATAATCGGGCAACCTTGGTGGGAAATACTACCTATGGAAAAGGTTTGATCCAACTTGTATCCCCGTTCGACGAAGGTTACTACACGCTGACTACAAGCCAGTATAGAACACCAAACGGCAACGATATCAATAAGGTTGGAATTCCGGTCGATTATGAAATTGAAGAGATTGTCGTGGCCGAAGAAGATCTCGATCGCTATACAGAATTCGTGCAAAGCGGAATCGTCGAAACCTTTGTCGACGAATATCCCGAATATTCTGAAGTTGCTGTACAGTTGTTCCTGTCTCAGGTAGAAGCTACCGAAGAACAGCTGCCAAGGGATATCTATCGTTTGTTACTACGTAGAGAGTATTTGAACAGAATGCCCTATGAAGAGCGACCTATTGTAGATCCTGATTATGATCCGGCACTTAAAAAAGCTATTGATTTATTAACGACAGGGCGCTGATGCGGACATTCATACTCCCCGACACCTTCAACGGAGAGCGCGAAGTATCTCTCTCTGGTAAAGATTCCCATTACTTGTGCAGGGTACTCAGAATGAAAATCGGACAGTCCTTTGCCGGGATGGACAAGAATGGGAAAACCTGGGATTTGAAAATAATTGCGAAAGATGCGAAAAGTTGTCGTCTTGCCTGTGCCTCGTCTCTGTCGGTAGATTCCGTTTACAAAGAAACACTGCCGATGCTGGACAGGCCTTTACCGAACATATGTCTGTACATCGGATTGTGCAAGGGTAAGAAAATGGATACCGTTGTCCGTCAGGCAACCGAAATCGGAGTATCGAAGATTATCCCCGTAAAAACACAGCATAGTATGGTCGAATGGAGCGAAAAAGCATCGGCAAAAGCCAATAGATTTGAAGTAATCGTTAAAGAAGCTCTTCAACAGTGTGGCTCTCGTATTCCGACAATAATAAGCGAACCGATTATGTTTGCCGATTTGGTCGCACATTGGAGATCCCGAGGTCCAGCCCTTGCCTTTCACGAAAGCTCGACCGATGATCAGCTTCCGTTGTTCTCGGTTCTTGATAGCATTGCACCAAACGATGAAATCGCGATAGCTATCGGCCCCGAAGGAGGCTTCAGCCTTGAAGAGATTGAAATTATGAAGAAAGCCGGTTTTTCGATCGTACATCTCAAGACCAATATCCTACGTTCGGAAACTGCCGTAGTCTATGCACTTGGTGCCGTACAGACCTACCTGATGGAGCATCGCTGACGTTCCGTATTTGAAGCATTACCTGAAGTCCAATTATCTCGTACAATCATTACATGGCCATCTATCTTATTACGAAAGATCTGAGAATGAGAGCCTTGATAAACCGCTCTTTAGCCGTCTCCGTGTTTTGTGCAATCAACCGGGAACAGTTTGATAAACTTGTCGTTCCTCTTGGTAAAGATATGTGCCCGGTCTTGATTATCGATTCCGATTATGTAAAAGAACATGTAAGCCGATTGTTATGCTCGCTTGCCTTTAAAGGTATCAAATGTCCAAAAATTCTATTAGTTTCCCATCCTTCCGATTTTTCTCAGAAAGAAAAAATCAGTCGAGAACATAATATTCTTTACCTGACTAAGCCTTTTGATCAAGCGTTACTTTGGAATGCAATCGTCGAAGTTGCGGGAAATAGACCACTGGAACAGCATCTGGACGAAGACGTGTTTAAATCGTTTGTATGTTCTTCTTCAGATCCGTTTGATTCGATTTTTATTGGAACATCTAAGGCCGCACGAACCGTACGAACGATAATCAGGCACATTTCGCATACGTTTGAAACCGTACACATCTTCGGCGAAACGGGAACCGGAAAAGAAATCGTGGCAAACCTACTCTTTAAAAGTAGTGGTTCCCGGATTCCGATGGTTACCGTAAATTGTGCGATATTGAACGGGCCTTTACAGGATTCTACATTGTTCGGTCACACAAAGGGAGCTTTTACCGATGCCAGAGAAACTAGGCCAGGTCTTCTCTCAAAAGCAAACGGTGGAGTATTATTCCTCGATGAAATCGAACTGCTGCCATACGAATTACAGGGAAAGATGCTTCGTATTCTTGAAAATGGACAATATCGAGCTCTTGGATCTGATGAGCTGATTACAACCCGCTTCAAATTAATCACTGCATCAAACATACCGCTGGAACTCCTCATGAAAAAAGGTACCATAAGGAGTGACTTCTTCAACCGGATCGATCGATTATCTATCGAAATTCCTCCTTTGCGGGAGCGTTCGGAAGATATCATGCCGTTGGCCGAACACCACCTCCGTCAACTCGGCGAAAGTCGTCAGTTTGATCGTGAAACTATAGACTTGCTGACAAGCTACCACTGGCCCGGGAATGTCAGAGAATTATTCAATGAAATAGAATCTATCGTCCTCTTTAGCAGAGGTAGACGGGACCTTTCCATACATTCGGTGCTGACTTCTTCCCACATCAGAAGATGGAGAGCTTCGGGGTTGTCAAAAAACCTTCATGAGACGGTTGAAAACGTAGCTGAAACCCCTACGGGATACAGTTTACAAACACTTCGGGAAACCTGTGGATAACTTGTGGAAAGTTTAGGAATTAGGAGTGGTACTAGTATTAGTCTGATAAGTATTATTCTTATATAAGAATTGGTAAATTATTACGTAATACAATTACATCTATTTCTTTTATAAACAATAATTTGACATAGATTGAAAAAACTGTCGTACGAGCCTTGCAGGAACCTTTTAAAAATGCCGTAACAGACACTACGGAGCCACGAGCGACTTAGGTTGTGGATAAGTTGTGGAATAGTGTTGCATAGGGTATGCGGATATCCATGCTAATCATCGATAAGTCTTTGTCTTTTTGATGGTTATTCAATTCTCTCAATTGAGGCCCCAACCCCCAGAAGCTTCTTTGCCAGCTGCTCATAACCTCGCTCAATCTGATAGATGTTTTGGATAGTAGATACGCCTTGCGAACACAGAGCTGCAATGACCAACGCCATGCCTGCTCGAACGTCGGGGCTGGTCACTACGGCATTCTTAAGCCGAGACGGCCCGTTTACTACCGCCCTATGCGGATCACAAAGAATAATATCAGCTCCCATTCGCACGAGCCAATCGATAAAAAACATTCGCGTTTCATACATTTTTTCATGAATTAAAACCGTTCCGTGCATCTGTGTTGCAACGACAGTAATGATGCTCAGCAAGTCAGCGGGAAAGCCGGGCCATGGTGCATCATCGAGTTTAATCGTTCCTCCATCAAGCGCTTTTTTTACTCGTCGGGCCTGCAGAGCTGGAACAAAAAGCGATGAGGAACCTGTCTCGACGCATTCGATACCAACTTTCTGAAAACCTCGTTTCAAAACCGACACATGTTCGAGATTGACATTTTCGAGCAGGATTTCTCCTTTTGTCGCTGCGGCAAGTCCGATAAAAGATCCGACTTCCATATAATCCGAGCCGATGGTAAAGTCACAACCAGATAGCGAATCAGTTCCTACAATAGTCAGAACATTCGAGCCGATACCTGAAATATTGGCTCCCATGGCGACGAGCATGGTACACACATCCTGAACATGCGGTTCGCAGGCGGCATTGACCAGGACGGTAGTACCGCTGCTTAAAGAAGCAGCCATCACAAGGTTCTCGGTTGCGGTTACCGAAGCCTCTTCAAGAAAGATTCTTGTGCCTTGCAACTTCTTTTCGGTTATTTCCAACATCCCCGACGATGTTATCTTACACGTACACCCCAGCGCCTCAAGACCGGCAAAATGAGTGTCGAGTCTACGTAACCCGATTACATCTCCTCCAGGAGGCGGAAGCAGCACTTTTTTCCTTCTGGCAACCAAAGGTCCCGATAAGAGAATCGAAGCCCTGATAGCATCGACCAAATGATGGGGAATCTCGTTGGTATTGCGACAATTAGATAGAGAGCTGGTAACTGCGACGGTATTGGCATCGAGGTATTCGACAGACGAACCGAGGCTTTTCAACAGTTCTAGCATAATCTTTACGTCTTCGATTGCAGGGATGTTTCTTAATACAATCCGCTCATCGGTCAGCAACGTAGCTGCCAAACACGGTAATGCTGCGTTTTTATTACCGCTGATAGAAATAGTACCGGCAAGCGGTTTCCCACCGGTTATTACGTATGCTCCCATACGGACATGGTACAAGCCTTAGCGTGTTTTGACAATCCAAGTTGTTGTGCTCTAATCCGATTGAGTATAGTATATCCATATGAAGAGCCCGACTCCACGTGTTTATGGAATTGGAAACCCTTTGATCGACATCATCGCACAGATATCCGACGATGATCTGGCAAAGCTTGGCCTTCACAAAGGAACCATGCATCTCATCGATGAAAGACGGCGGCACGAGCTGCTTAGGTTTTTACACGGGATGAGCGTCTCCTATTCTTGCGGTGGTTCTTGTCCCAACACCATCATTACCCTCGCATCGCTCGGCATTGAAGCAACCTTGGCAGGGAAAGTCGGAACCGACGAATTCGGTTCAATCTATCAAAACAGGCTTGAACAATTGTCAGTGAAAAATGAATTGGCTCAATGCGACGAGCCTACCGGTTCCTCGATAATTCTCATAACCGAAGATTCTGAACGGACAATGAATACCTACCTAGGTGCTAACCGATTTTATCAGAAAGAAGATGTGGTAGAAGAGACCGTAAGGAATGCCGATATTTTTCATTTCACGGGCTATATGTGGGATACCCAGTCTCAAAAAGAAGCTGTGATGAAGGCATTGGACATCGCTTCGGAATCGGGTACGATGGTTTCGTTCGACGTGGCTGATCCTTTTGCCGTAGGACGTAATCGCGATACATTCTTATCCCTGATCAGCAATCATACCGATATTGTCTTTGCCAATAGCGAGGAAGCGAGAATCCTATTCGATAATTACGATGCGTACGAATGCTGCAAGTCGATGGGCAAACTCTGTCAGATAGCGATAGTCAAAAACGGCAAGCGTGGTTCGTTTGTCTCGTATATGGGAACGGTAACTTCGATTCCTGTGCAGGGACCTTCAACCCCGGTCGATACGACAGGTGCCGGCGATGTGTATGCTGCCGGCTTTCTTTATGGCATCTGTAAAGAGATGGATATTTACAAAGCCGGGCATATCGCTTCTTTTTTGGCTGGAGAAATCATTCAACAGCGGGGAGCACAATTTTCAGTCGAAAAAATCGATGAAATAATGCAACGCCTTCATGCAGTAGCATTGTCCTAACGCATATCGTAACAGGTACTAGGACCTCACCGGAGGCATCTCGTCGTCCTTAAGCACCCTAACCTGCTTGTATAGACCGTCGCCCTCGCTTTTCGTCTGAATTCCCTCGACACCGTTGAGCGCCGTGTGTATCAGACGTCGTTCGAACGGATTCATCGGTTCAAGAAGGCGGGATTTTCCGCTACGTCTTACCTGCTCTGCTGTTTTAAAAGCGAGACGAACTAGCTGCTCTTCATGACGCACTCGGTAATTTTCGCTATCCACGACAATTTTCGCGTCTTCGCTTAATTTACCGGCATACACGTTTGCTATCAACTGAATAGCGTCGAGATTCTTACCTTTTCTTCCGATGATAATCGCCGAATGCGATGAAATGATATTCAAACCCAATTTCCCGTCCTCACGGTCCTCTACTTCTACAGTCCCTGGAAAACCCATTTTTTCCAAGATATTTGCAACGAATTCGACTACTGCGTTCACCGTATCGTCATCGAGATTGGAATGATGTTCGACAACAGACGATTCTTCGACGATTTCATCTTCGTAGACTTCTTCAAACTTGTCATCGTCGAGATGGATTCGAATTTTTACCGGGCCTTTTTTAAATAATCCCTTTCGACCGGCATCGAGAATTTCCACGTCGAAATCCTGTCGGTCAATCTGCAACTCGCTCATCGCAAGCGCAATGGCGTCTTGTTCCGTTTTTCCTTCAAATTCTCTATACATATCGGTTGACTCCTAGATTAATCAGCGCTTGGAGGACCGCTTCGGTCCAAAAGATTTTGCATTAGCGGTCGGAGCAGAAGTAGCTTTCTTATGCTTTCTCCGATAATTGACGAACATTTGTTGACCTATCGAAATGACGTTCATCACCATCCAGTAAAGCAACAGACCCGACGGAGCGTTGTAGAGCACGAAGAAGAACATGATGGGCATTCCGTACATCATGATTTTTCCAGTCATACCACCCTGCTGCGACCCTGTCTGACTGATCTTAAACGAGAAAATCATCGACGCACCGTATAACAGGGGCAATAGCCGAAGATCGCTGCCAATCAAGGGAAGCTTAAGCGGGGCAAAGTTTATGATCGATTCGGGAATCGACAGGTCCTCGATCCAACCCGGAATGAACATGGCTCCCCGTAGTTCGAAATGCTTGTTGAGCAGCCCGTACAGAGCAATGAATATCGGAAATTGCAACAGCATCGGCAAACAACCGCCGAGTGGGTTGATTTTCTCGCGTTTGTACAACTCTCCCATCTCTTGGTTAAGTTTTGTAGGATTGTCCTTGTACTTTGCCCTTAACTCTTCCATTTGGGGGTTCAGTGCCTGCATTTTGGAAGTCGACTCAAGACTCTTTTTACTAAACGGTTGTAAAATCACTTTTATCAAAATGGTAAGAAGAATGATGGCAACACCCCAGTTCGGGACCATTTTGTGGAACAATGTGAGGAGCCATTTAAGGATATTTTCCAGCCAGCCCAGCCATGATCCGCTGTCCAGGGCATTTTCCAGGTTGAGGTCTTTTAGTCCGAATCCATTTTGCGAAGGATCGTTATAGACCGCAAGGTTCTCCTTGAGCTGAGGCCCTAAGTAAAACCTATACAAATCGGTATTGCTGGCCATTTTGATAGTAGGTCGTGAAAAATACATACGAGACTCGAGCGGGATATCTACTGTTTTAGATTCGGTAAGCGTTACTTTGGTTCGGGTATAGGGGATTCCGATAACTGAAAAATATTTACTGGTAATCGCCGCCCACGAGATAAAATCGCTTGTTTCATACTTGCCGTCTTTCAGTTTGACCGTCTGCTTTTTACCATTCATCTCGGTATAGAAACGCCGATAGGTATAATTCCCGTCTGGAGTCTGATAGAATTCGGGACCTAACTGCGGTTCAAATGCCAGCGTATAGGCATATCCGTTTAGATTAAGCGGAACAGAAAGGTTCTTTGAATTTCGTATTTCGATTCCGAGCTCAAACAGGTAGTCGTTCTCACTAAAATTATATGTTTTTTCAACGGTAAACGTATTATCGCTCGCACTTCCATCGGGATTTGCCAAAGCAAACATACGTGAGAAAATGACTTTATTGCCTTCTATCCTGTATGAGAAAGGATGAACAATCGGCCTATTGATATCATCTCCGACATACATAAGAAAAGATACGGGAGTTTTTTCGTCGTTGAACAACAGCTCGACCGGTTCGCCTTTATCAAGGTGTTTTTTCAACCTAATGCTGCTTATTCCTGCTCCAGCCGGATCAAACTCGATAATAAAGACGCCTGTCTCGTAAGTGAAGCGCTGGCTTGAAGGCGACTCTCCCAAAGCTACAAGAGTGGAAGAAGCGTCCATAACCGGAATCGTTTGCGAATCGGCTAACGAACTTGATTGACCTGATGCTACCGAATCGGAAGCTAGTGAAGTAGAAGTATCTGATTGAGTAGCAGTTGCCTCCGGTGGAGGCGGTGCGAAAAGGGTCGACTGTAGCGTTAGTCCTACTGACATAACGACAACCATGAGAATAATCGCAATAATTGTATTCCTGTCCATATCCACTCCTGGTGTTCTTTGGGTGCTGAGGCGGTGTTATCAGGAAAGAAAATTGGAATATGGATTCAGTCGGACAGGTACACTCCTGCTTGTTGAAACAATTCTATCAGTTGTTGCTTCTGTCGTTGATGGTCGACAGCCTTTCCTGGATACACCACAAACGCGAAATCAAAGCCACTAGAGAATCGGGCTTTCTCAAGACGCCAAATTTCCTTAATCTGGCGTCTTACCCGATTCCTTTGTACGGAAGTACCGTAATGCCGGACAGGTATGACCACAATCCGGCTTCTTCCCTGGTCATTCGACGCGACAATAAGCCGTATGTTGTGACCGTAATACTTCCTGCCTTGTGTAAAAATCCGATCAATTTCGGGTTTCTTCTTAACGATTTCTAGTTTAGTAAGGCTTTTTCTCATCACTGACAGTGAGTTTTTTTCTACCTTTTGCTCTTCTTCTGGCCAGTACAAGACGACCGCCTTTGGTGGCCATGCGTGCACGAAATCCGAATTTTCTATTTCTCTTCATCTTGCTTGGCTGATAGGTTCTTTTCATGAGAGATTCTCCAATTATTTATCGCTTACGCGGAATTTTTCTAGTAAAAAGTAAACAGACTCCTGAGTGGGGCAGTATATAGTCGAGTGAGGCATAATGTCAAGTATTGCTTGAGATTCTCACCTGTAGACGCTTTATTTGTAATTCAGGATACATCTTCGAAATATGCTCGATAATCTTCTGTTTGCGCATCGAAACGACTGCCGCCCAGGCAGGATGATCAACTTTCACAATCAATGTCGATCCCTTTATATCTTGCAGGCTGCAATGTCCGATTAGATCGGGTCCGACAATTGAATCCCAGGTGCGTACAACCGGGGCGTACGGGTTCGTATCGTCACATTTTAATCGAGCCAATAGAATATCTAATAACTCGGAAACGCTTTTCTCAGGCATTTAATGTAAACCTCCCCTCGCAAACCGTATAGGTACTGCACGCTTCCGATTGGATTTCGGAACTATATTGTTCTCCTGGAAGAAAGGTGAAAAAAGCTTGACTATAATGTCCCAAATATTCAAGAAAAAGCTCTCTTTTTGCCAAATCAAGCTCCAATAAGACATCATCTAGTAATAGAATCGGATCTTTCTGAGTCTTATTCCGATAGAGGCTGCACTGGGCGATTCTAAAAATCAGCGACGCCAGCCGCAATTGCCCTGTCGATCCGCTGGATGCAAACGGTACTTCATTATCCATGATGATGAACTGATCGCGGTGTATGCCGCTTGCGGTCGTCTGTAGCTTACGATCACGCTCGAGAGTCCTCGACAGTTTATCTGTAACCTGATCTTCATCAATACAATCGTGCCAGCTTGGTTTATATAAGATCGTGATATTTCTTTCACTCTGCGATACGGCTTTATACAGCGCAGGCAATACCGTGTTGAATTCCTTTACCGCCTCGACTCTTTGGCGTTGTATCTGCATTCCCAAGCGCGCAAGCTGCGAGTCGTAAAGGGGAATCAAAGAAAGGTAGTCTTCTTTGATTGCTGCGTTCCTTTGTCTCAGTACTGCGCGATAACGGCGAAGATCGTCGAAATACAAGGGATCGTGCATTGACATGGTCTGATCGAAAAATCGTCGTCTGTTTTCGGGATTTCCACGCACAAACTCGATATCGTCGTGGGAAAAAACGATGCATGGTATGTTATAGATCAAATCTTTACGATCTTTTACCTCCCGTCCATCGATAAGTATCTCGCGCTTTCCTTCGATAAATCTGAATGAAATGCGTTGATGAGAACCTTCGTCGGTCGAAACAACGGCAGAGAGTGCGAAGTCACGCTTACTGTGCTTAATGAGTTCTCTAATGTTAGTAGTTTTAAAAGAAGATCCATAGCAAAGGACATAAAGAGCTTCTAGAAAACTAGTTTTCCCCTGTCCGTTTCCACCGACGAGTACGACACGGGACGCGTCGGTAGGAACCATGGAGTCCTCGAGATTTCTAAAATTCCTAAATCCTACCGATTCGAAGCGCATTAGTCGATCTGCATCGGCATGATGATGTGGAAATAATCTTTTTCAGGATCTGGTTTGACCGTAATCGCACGATTTGATTCGGTAAAGCAGATAAGGAAATCTTGTCCTTCCATGACCCGTAAAGGACTAGCCAGGTAAGAGTAGTTAATTGCCAATCGACAACTTGGCCCCATATAGTCACAGCTTACGGTTTCCTTCGCCTGGCCGAAATCGCTTTCCTCTGAACTGACCGTTACTCCTCCCGCATCGACATCGAGATAGATCCTCTTCGCCTTATTTTCTACTAAAAGCGATACTCGTTTTAACGCTTCCTGCATATCGTTGATCGATAGACGGCAGATATTGGTCTGTGTTGCGGGAATTACTCTTCTGTAATTGGGAAATTGTCCTTTAATTACGCTGCAGTACATGTATTGGCTACCAATTTTTGCAAATATCACCGATTCGGTTACGGCAAGTGAAAGAGTCCCTTCTCCAGTACCGGCTTTTTTCAACAGTGATAGGAATTTCGCAGGAATAATGGCCCCGGAGAAAGGGTTAATCATTTCCTGAAAGTGCCTGTTTATGAATGAGAGTCTTCTCCCGTCGGTGGCAACCATGGTCAGCCCCTCGGGATTATGTTCAAGAAATACACCATTCATAAAATATCTTGTCTCATCGTCGCTGATTGCGAAAATGGTCTGATCAATCATGTCGTAGATATCTTTCTGACCTATCGTAAACCACTCTGAATTTCCTGCTTCTTCAAGTGCCGGGAACTTATCGGAACTGATGGTTCTGAGCTCAAAATTGATAGAGTTTTTTTCTGGATGAATAAAGAGCTTGTCTCCGATTTCTTCAAATACGGTATGCTCATCAGGTAGAGCTCTCAGGATACTTAGAAACTTATCGCAAAAGACCGTCGTGCTTCCCTCTTCGATAGTCTCTACGTCGATAATACTTTTAAACCCTATTTTCTGATCGGTAGCCTTTATCACGAGTGAATTACCATGCGTCTCGAGCAGTACATTTGAAACGATCGTCAGGGTATTTCTCTGAGATGTGAATTCGAGGGCAAGTACGATCTCTTTCAACAGCGTATTTCTCTGGCAGGCGAATTTCATCTTATAACTCCTCTACTATATAATACAGTAATCGTAGTAATAATAGCATGAAAACTGTGGATAAAAGCAATAAATGTATACTTGAGAAACTGATGATTCAAGGAAAACTTGTGCAATACATACCGTTTTTATCCACAGCTTATCCAGAATTTCCACAAGCAGCGGAGTTATCCCCTTTTGATCCACCGGTTATCCTCAGTTCATCAACAAGTTTTATTTTTCTCTTTTATAATCCTGTATCCTTCGCATAATCAGCTGAACCGAGTCATTTATTTTCGAATCACTGCTAATCAGCCCTTCTATTCTCTGGATTGAATGCATTACCGTCGTATGATCTCTTCCTCCGAACTCATAACCGATTTCCGTCGTTGAAAAATCGGTAATATCCCTGGCTATATACATGGCGACCTGTCTGGGAAGAACAACTGATTTCGTACGTTTTTTTCCTTTTAGGTCGTATGGCGAAATGTTGAAATATTCGGCAACAATTCTAATGATTGAATCGACGGGAAGCGTTTGATCTTTCGATGACGAAAGCGTTCCTTTTAGCTGATCGCGGGCGATGTCTAGCGTGATTTCTTTTCCCAACAGTTCACTGTATGCAATGAGTTTCATTAAAGAGGATTCTAAATCCCGTACGTTGGTATTTACGTTTCGGCTGATAAAATCCAGAACCTCTTCGCTCATCGTACTTTCTTTTTCCTGACACTTCCTATGAAGAATCGCCAACCTGGTCTCGAAATCCGGCGGTTGCAGGTCCACGTTTATACCACGTGTAAATCTATTTTTCAGACGGTCGGCGATATCCTGCAATTCGTGTATCGGCCTGTCGCAGGTAAAGACCAGCTGCTTGTTGGCTTCAAACAGGTTATTGAAGACGTGAAACAATTCTTCCTGTGTAGAATCCTTTTTCTGGAGAAAATGAATATCGTCGATAAGCAATACATCGGCTTTACGATATTTGTTTCTAAACTGGGGAGTCTTTTTTTCAGGAATCGCCTGAATAAATTCATTGGTAAACATTTCGGCGGTCACATAGACTACCTGGAGTTCCGGGGTGGTTTCCTGAATATAATTACCTATCGACTGAATCAGATGGGTTTTTCCCAAACCTACCCCACCGTAGATCAGACACGGATTGTAGCTGACCCCCGGATTTTTCGCGATTGCTAGAGAAACGTTATAAGCGAAAATGCTGTTGTCTCCCACAACGAAAGAATCAAACTGATAATTCGGATTGATGTTCGGATCTCGAGGTTTTTTTTGAGGTGCGGCAAGCGGTTGTCCGGTCGGAACGTGCCGCCCCGGTTTCTTCTTGTCATGTTCCGCTACATCTTTGTTCAGCTTATCTTGTTCTTCATCGCTTAACTTGCGAACGATCATATCGACTTCGATGTGCTCACCGACCAGTTCATCAAGAATTTCAGATATTTTTTGCTTGTACTGGGCACTTACATAATCACGAATAAACAACGATGGAACAGCTAGAACTAGCTTGCGATTTTCTGATCCCGCGTAAGAAATCCTGTTCAACCACGTGATGTTTTCTTGTTCCGAGAGGACTGACTGTAATCTGGTAACTATTTCATTCCAGAATACGCTGTAGTTGAATTTTTCCTGCGACATGCCTTGTATCTTACCCCACAGAAATATCCTTGGCAAGCTAAAAGCCTATCGGTACCGAATTCTTATGAAAATATAATATAATTGATTATATAATATATAGATAAAAAGAGAACAATTTCATCAGGCTTACTTTACATTCAATCAAAAACATGATACTATTATGCGGTATCACATTCTCATATCTTATAAGGACATAGAACGATGACAGAGAGTATTTTGAGCGAGGTGCCCGAGCGCTCCACGCATCACCACGATGCGGCCCACGGTCGGACTGGCGCTAAAGAATATACGGCCAGTAATATTCAGGTTCTCAAGGGTTTGGACGCCGTGCGAAAGCGACCCGGCATGTACATCGGATCGACGGGACTCGAGGGTCTTCATCACTTGGTTTATGAAGTCATCGACAATAGTATCGACGAAGCCATGGCGGGATTTTGCGACGAAATCAAGGTAACGCTGGAAAAAGGAAATATCGTAAAGGTCGAAGACAACGGACGTGGAATTCCAACAGAGATGCATCCGCTGGAAAAAATCAGTTCTCTAGAAGTAGTCATGACCCAGCTGCATGCGGGGGGTAAATTCGATAATACCAGTTATAAGGTGTCCGGCGGATTGCACGGTGTCGGAGTTTCGGTAGTCAACGCTCTTTCCGACTGGCTTGAAGTAACGGTATTACGTGCACCTTCGATTTATTATCAGCGCTATCGCCGCGGAGTACCTGAAAAGCCGGTTGAAATCATTGGAGAGACCGATCAGACCGGAACGATCGTACGCTTTAAGGTCGACATGACAATCATCGAAACCGACCAGTACAGTTACGGAGTTCTTTCCGAACGATTCCGCGAACTTGCATTTCTCAATCAGGGTTTGGCAATCAGCATAACTGATGATCGTGAAGAGCAAAAACGAAGACAGGAGTTTATGTTCGAAGGAGGGATTAAGTCCTTCATCGAATATCTAAATAAGGACAAGAAGCCGATTCATCCCGAACCGGTGTATTTCTCAACTCAAAAAGACGATGTTAAGATAGATTTTTCATTGCAATATAACGATCGGTACGACGAAGTCTTGTTTACCTTCGTCAACAATATCAATACCCGTGAAGGCGGTACCCACCTGGCCGGATTCAGATCGGGACTTACCAGAGTAATAAATGAGCAGTTGAAGAAATCGAAACTCTCAAAGAAGTTCGAAGAACCCCTTCAGGGGGAAGATCTTCGCGAAGGTCTGACTGCTGTTATTTCGGTCAAAATACCGGATCCGCAATTCGAAGGCCAGACGAAGATGAAGCTTGGAAATCCGCGAGTTCAGGGAATCGTTGCTTCTACGGTGTACGAAAATCTCAATAATTACTTTGACGAGTTTCCCTTCGTCATTGATTTTATTCTAGAAAAGGCAATTTTAGCAGCGAAAGCGCGAAATGCCGCTCGTGATGCCAGAATGCGTATCAGGAAAAACAGCGACGGTGTCGGACTTCCCGGCAAGTTGGCCGACTGTTCAGAAAAAGATCCCGCAAAGTGCGAGATCTTCATCGTCGAGGGTGATAGTGCAGGCGGAAGTGCAAAGCAAGGTCGCGATCGACAGATACAGGCAATTCTTCCATTATGGGGAAAGATGCTGAATGTCGAGAAAGCAAGAGAAGAAAAGGTTCTGGTCAACGAAAAGCTGCAGCCTGTCATCGCATCGCTCGGAGCGGGTCTCGGTGTTCATTTTGAAGCCGATAAGGTCAGATACCACAAAGTCATCATCATGGCTGATGCAGATGTCGACGGCTCACATATTAGGACGTTGCTGCTGACATTCTTTTTCAGGTATATGCGACCTTTAATCGAACGCGGATACGTATACTTTGCCATGCCGCCCCTTTATAAAATTACCATCGGGAAAAAATCATTCTATGCATACGACGAGGAAGCTCGAAAGCGAATTATTGAGGAAAACAGTAAGGGTGTCGACGAAAATAAAATTCCTATCCAGCGCTATAAAGGCCTTGGAGAGATGAATCCCGATCAATTATGGGAAACAACAATGAACCCCGATACACGCAGTCTTACACAGATTCGTCTGGAGGATGCGATAGAGGCCGACAGGATATTCACCATGCTGATGGGAGAAGAAGTCGAGCCGAGAAGGGACTTTATTGAGGAAAATGCCATGTTCGTCTCGAACTTGGATGTGTAAGGATCGAGGAATAGATAATGGAAGAGACAGTAAGCAAAATTTTTCAGACAAATATTGAAGAGGAGATGAAAACCTCTTATCTCAATTATGCGATGTCCGTTATAGTCAGCAGGGCCCTGCCCGATGTTCGTGACGGGCTCAAACCTGTTCATAGAAGAATTCTTTACGATATGTACGAGATGGGGCTGCGGTTTAATACGCCGTTCAAAAAAGCCGCAAGAATTGTCGGTGACGTACTTGGTAAATACCATCCCCACGGTGACGCGTCGGTGTATGATGCGCTGGTTCGTTTAGCACAGGACTTCTCTCTTCGCTACCCGGTGGTAAAGCCCCAGGGGAACTTTGGCTCTATTGATGGAGATCCTGCTGCAGCCATGCGGTATACGGAAGCCAAGATGAGCCGGATAGGTGAGGAGATGCTCAACGATATCCAGAAGGAAACCGTTGATTTTATTCCTAACTATGATGATTCGTTGCTTGAGCCTCATGTTTTACCCGCTTCAGTTCCGTTTCTATTGATTAACGGAACTAGTGGAATCGCAGTCGGCATGGCCACGAATATGGCCCCTCATAACCTTACGGAAGCCTGTAACGCAATTGCAGCCTATATCGACAATCCTTCGATTACACTCGAAGAGCTGATGGAGCATATCAAAGGACCCGACTTCCCTACTGCAGGAATCATTTGCGGAAGAAGCGGAATTGTAAACGCATTTTCCACAGGAAGGGGAAAAATCGTAGTTCGCGGGAAGTACGAGATCGAGGAATCCGACAACGGTAAGGTTCAAATTATCTATAACGAGTTGCCGTATCAAGTTAACAAAGCCGAATTAGTAAAGAGAATCTCGGAGCTGAAAAAAGAAGAAATTCCCGGGATTTCAGAAGTTAGAGACGAATCCGACCGTGACGGAATCCGTCTGGTTGTCGAACTGAAGCGAGGTGCCGTTGCGAAGGTCGTGGTGAACAAATTATTTGTCCACACTCCCCTTCAGACCAACTTCAATGTAAACAGTCTTGCCTTGGTCAACGGCAAACCCCAGGTTTTGACCCTAATCGATATGATTCGGCATTTTGTCGATCATCGCGAACAAGTTATCACAAGAAGAACCCAGTATGATTTGAAAAAGGCCGAAGAACGTGCACATATCCTTGAAGGGCTGAAAATCGGATTAGACAATATCGATGAAGTGATAAAAATTATTCGTGAATCGGAGAACAACGAAATAGCAAGTCAAAACCTGATGAGCCGCTTCTCGTTGACGAAACTTCAATCTGACGCGATTATCGACATGAAGCTGGGACGTCTGTCTCATCTTGAAACTGAAAAGATTCTCCAAGAGCTCGGCGAATTGTTGCAAAAGATTGCATATTACAAGGAAGTGCTATCTGATAGGACAAAGGTTCTGGGAGTCGTAAAGTCCGAGATTCTAGAAATCAGTGCTAAATACGGAGACCGAAGAAGAACCGAAATACTTCAGGACGAGTTGGGGCAGATGAGTGACGAAGACTTCATCAAGGAAGAAGATGTTGTTGTTGTTATTTCAAATAAAGGTTTTGTGAAGCGAGTCCCCGTAGAAGAGTACAGGAGCCAGGGACGAGGTGGTAAGGGGGTGCGTGGTATTACCCTTAGAAACGAAGATTTTATCCAACACTTGTTTATCGCTTCCACACATGAGTATGTAATGTTTGTTACTTCGGCAGGAAAGGCATATTGGATTAAGGTCCACGAACTGCCAATCGGCTCAAAAACATCGAAAGGAGATTCGATTAAATCTATCCTTCCTCTTGTAGAAGGAGAAGAAATTACTTCAATCATTAACTTCAAAGAATTCGATGAAGAATTGTATTTGCTTATGGTAACAAGAGATGGAGTTGCTAAAAAAGTAAATCTACCGTTATTTAAAAATGCAAAGACTAGAGGAATTACTGCAATATTCCTTGATGAGGGCGATGTATTGATGAATTGCGAACTTGTTAATGAGTTTAATGATTGCATGGTGATTACCAAAAAGGGCAAAGGCTTGCGCTTTCAAAACAGCGACGTCAGAGCTATGGGAAGAGCTTCTAGAGGGGTTAAAGGTATTAATCTAGCCGAGGATGACGAAGTTGTGGGTCTGTTAAAGGTCGACGACGATAAACGAATTATGATGATTACCGAGAATGGTCAGGGCAAGCAAGTTCATTTCGATGAATTTAGAACCCATAGACGCGGAACCATGGGTCAGAAGATTTATACATTTAGGGAAAAAACAGGATACATAGTTGGTGCACTAGCTGTAGATGATAGCCAGGATATCGTATGTATAACACAACTCGGGCAATCGATTAGAATTCCAGTTTCCTCAATTTCAATACAAGGGGCGTATGCATCGGGAGTCATTATCACTAAGTTAAAAGATAAGGATGTAATTGTCGCAATTGCTACTGCTGATGCAGAGAAGGAAGAAGATTTGTCCGATGAAGAGCTCGATGACCAGGGAATTGAAAGAATTGATGTTGACCAGACTTCATCTGGCGATGATGATCTTTAGATGTGAGCGCGTATGAATATGTGTAAGGCCGGCAATGCCGGCCTTATGTATGACTAAAATGTTTCACGTGAAACAATGATAAAAAATGGAGCCGTTTATGCGGCTCCACTTTTTTAACAATCGTAACTATCCGAAGATTTGTGCAGATTGTTTCACGTGAAACATCCTGATTACAGATTGTTGACCGAACTGATAGTCAAATTTGGATCGACGACACTTCGAATGTAACGTTCGACACCGTTCTTCAAAGTCATCTGAGACATAGGGCATCCAGCACAGGATCCGACAAGACGTACAAATACGTTATTGCCTTCTAGTTTGACAAACTCTATATCTCCACCGTCGTTTTGCAGATCGGGACGAATATCTTCGATTGCAGCCTTAACTTTATCTTCCATGAAATCCTCCTACGATTGGATAAAGAGAAGATACATCGTAGTGTGTTAAAAGGTCAAGGGTAACGAATATTAGGACAAAGGAAGTGACAATACGAAAAAGATTCGTTATAGTAAAAACATGGCTGCTAAACGAATAATATTTGCCAATCAAAAAGGCGGAGTTGGAAAAACTACGTCGGTTGTAAATTTAGGAGCATATTTAGCCCAAATGGGTAAAAAAGTGCTATTATTGGATCTCGATTCCCAGGGAAATATGACCAGTGCCGTATCTGGTGACAGCAGGAAACCCGGGGCATACGAAGTGATTATTGGAAAATGTACGGCTCGAGAAGCGTATCAGACAACACCTGTAAAAAATCTCTATGCTATAGGTGGGAACATAAATTTAGCTGGTTTAAACGTCGAATTGGTGAATGAGCTGGCACGTGAATTCTTTTTAAAAAATGCCTTGGACAGTGTAGATAACGAATGGGATTATATTATTGCAGATTGCCCTCCATCGTTAGGATTGGTAACAATCAATGCGATGTGCTGGGCTCAACATGTAATAATCCCTATGCAGTGTGAATATTTTGCCATGGAAGGTCTCAATTTGCTAATGAGAACCATCGGTAATGTAAAAAAGCAACTGAATCCACATTTAGAGGTGCTTGGTATCGTATTTACGATGTACACGACTAGAACTCGGCTTGCCAATGACGTTGTCGATGATGTTTCTACGTATTTTTCGGAGCAAGTCTTCAATACGCGGATTCCAAGGAATGTAAGACTTTCTGAAGCTCCGTCGCATGGTTTGCCGATTAATGTTTACGACGCCAGTAGCGCTGGTGCAAAAAGTTATGAAAGTCTCGCAGAGGAGGTACTCAAACGTGTCTAACTCCATAGGAAAAAAACATGGGTTGGGGAAGGGCATCGGTGCTTTGATGGATGATTACTCTTTCGAAGCCGTATTTCCCTCGCAAAACGGTTCTAAACAGCAGAACGGGCAAAGTTACGAGATTATGGACATAAATAAGGTACGCCCGAATCCTAATCAGCCACGGAAACAATTCGATCCCGATACACTCGAGGAACTCGCAGAATCGATTCGAAACCAGGGGATACTCCAGCCACTGCTCGTTGAACGAGTTTCCGATGATGAATATATCATTGTTGCAGGAGAACGGAGATATCGTGCAGCATTATTATTGGGACTCGATAAAGTACCTGTGATTATTAAGAGTTTTTCTGAGCTGCAGAGACTTGAAGTTTCTTTGATAGAAAATATTCAACGCGAAAATCTCAACCCGGTAGATGAAGCGAAAGCTTATTTTTATCTGCTTGAACAAGCAGAAATTAAGCAAGAAGACCTTGCACAGCGTGTGGGGAAAAAACGATCAACGATAGCCAATTCGATACGGCTATTACAGTTACCAAAAATGATGCAGGACTCACTCGTGAGCGGAGATATTACTCCTGGTCATGCTCGAGCGATTCTCTCGGTCATTAATCCTGCAGATCAAATAGTGCTGTATAGAAAAATTCTCGATGGCAATATTTCGGTCAGAACTACTGAAAAACTTGCTGCTGATTTGAATTCCGGAAAACGTGCGGCTTCAAATAAGAAAAGCGCAAAGCAAGCGATGAAGAGTGCGGATATATTGGCGATTGAGACGAAATTTCTGGACGTGCTTGGTACAAGGGTTGAGTTAAAAGGAAACTTGAAGCGTGGGAAAATCGAGATATCATATCACTCGATGGAAGATCTCGAACGGCTTTACGAATTATTATCCCCAGAAGATACATTATTTGGAATATAACAAGGAAATACTGATGATAAAAGAAAATAAAAACGGCCTCTATGCATGTATTCATACAAATAGGGGTGATATTATCGTACAATTAGAACTTGAAAAAACCCCGATGACCGTTGCAAATTTTGTCGGATTGGCCGAAGGTGCGTTAAATTTAAAAGCTCCCGGAACCCCCTATTACGACGGATTAAAGTTTCATCGCGTAATTCACGATTTTATGATCCAGGGAGGAGATCCTCTCGGAAACGGATCGGGAGGACCAGGATATACGTTTCCCGATGAATTTCATCCCGAATTGAAACATTCGGGCCCTGGGACCCTTTCAATGGCGAATGCAGGTCCGGGTACCAATGGCAGTCAATTCTTCATTACCCACGTCGAAACTGCTTGGCTCGATGGAAAACATACTGTATTTGGACGTGTTATCGAAGGGCAGCCTATTGTTGATGCAATTCAGCAAGGAGATGTAATTCATTCTGTAAGGATAGAACGCTATGGGGCCACTGCAGAGGCCTTTTCAGTGACCAAAGAAAGTTTTGCCGAAGAAGTTATAAAGGCACAGAATGTACTGGAAGAACGTCGGGCGAAGGCTCTGAAGATATTGAAACAGGAAATTAAAAATCGTTGGCCGGATGCAAAGAAAACTCGTAGCGGACTCAGGTATGTGGTATTAAAAGAGGGCACGGGAACGGCAACTCCAAAAAATGGTAAGACAGTTTCCGTTCATTATACCGGAACGTTGCTCAATGGGAAAATGTTCGACAGCTCAGTACACCGTGGAGCTCCTGCAACTTTCCAGGTAGGCCAGGTAATAGAAGGATGGAATGAAGCTTTGGTAACCATGCGTAAGGGAGAAAAGCGGACGCTCATTATTCCTCCTGAACTCGGTTATGGAGAGCATGGGTATCCCGGGGTAATCCCTCCTAATTCTTATTTGATTTTCGATGTCGAACTTATAGAATTCTAGGAGGCCTTTGTGGCTGTAAAAGATTTAACTACCAGATTCGCATGTTCCCAATGTGGCAGAATAGAGTCGAAATGGTTGGGCCGATGCCCCGATTGCGGCTCTTGGAATTCTTTTGTCGAAGAGGTGGTTAAAAAATCTGAGAAATCATCCAATTCTGCATTAGTTAGTAATACTAACAAAATGCAACCCGTTAAATTATCGAAAGTTACAGTTGAGAATAATATTAGGATTTCAACCGGAATTTCAGAGCTTGACAGAGTTTTGGGAGGCGGTGCAATGCGTGGAGCGACGATATTGCTCGGTGGAGAACCGGGTATCGGCAAGTCAACGCTGATGCTTCAGATGCTTGCGCTGAGCACTGCTGCAAGAACACTGTATGTTTCGGGTGAGGAATCTCCTAGCCAAATCAGATTACGCGCAGATCGTCTAAACATTCAAAGTGAATCGGTCACCTTATATTGCGATACAAGACTGGAAGAATTACTGAAAACGATGCACAAGATGAAGCCTGATCTTATGGTTATCGATTCGCTTCAAACATTGTCTTCTTCCGATATTCCTTCGATTGCCGGTTCCATACAGCAAATTCGTGTGTGCAGTATGGAACTTGCCGATGCTGCACGACAGCTGGGGACTGCATTATTCGTCGTTGGGCATGTAACGAAAGACGGGCAGATTGCTGGTCCCAAGGTAATCGAACATATCGTTGACACGGTATTGTATTTTGACCAGGCAGAGACAGGCGTTCGATTGGTAAGGGCTGCAAAAAATCGTTATGGAACGGTAGATGAAATCGGAATATTCCTGATGGAAGAACGGGGCCTGGTTCCCGTTATCGATCCTGCGGGATTCTTTCTTGGAAAGCGAAAAATGGGCTCCTTGCCCCCTGGAATCGCCTATACTGCTATCGTCGAAGGAAGCCGGACTTTCCTTGTTGAGATTCAAGCGCTAACTGTTGATGTTAAAAGCGGAATGCCTCGGGTCTATTCCGAGCGTATCGAAACCGCGCGAGTGCTACGAGTTGCTGCTGTTCTGGAACGACATGCGGGTATCCGTGTTACAGACCGCGACGTGTATGTAAATGTAGCCGGGGGAATTCGTCTTTCCGAGGTATCAATCGAACTGGCGTTGGCATTAGCGCTTTATTCTGCAGTTTCATCAAAAGCATTGCCTTTGAAACTTGTATCGTTTGGAGAACTCAGCCTGGCAGGCGAGATTCGTCCGGTCGTCTTTCCCGATAAACGGGCGAAAGGCGCATACGATATGGGTTTCAGAACTCTGTTGGCCCCGGCATCTTCGTTTGAACTCGATCTTCCATTAAAAATACATCGTTGTACAAGTATTGCTGAAGCTATCAGATTAGTTAGCGATACTAACTAATGTGGTGTTTATGATAGTTTACTGCTTTTTACCGATGAACGACAGTCTAGGCAGAATTGTAAAGATACCTGGATTTAAAAACAAATGAATATAACTGTTTAGTATTACACGACCATTAAAAAGTCAGTTGTACACTAACCAGTAGTAATATTCTTTTAAGAAAAAGCAATGCAAATTAGTTAGGACTGCTAACTAACCCGAAGTTTGTTAATGAGAAGCGGGAATGCTATAAATGTTCCGATAGAGGCTAGGATACTGGTACTCATAAACACTGCAAATGCGTGCAATATCCGGTTTGAAAACCATTTCTTAAACTTTACGATATCATCGGTAAGATGCTCAAAATCTTTTACTCTCGGTTTGCGCAAGGTTACTTCGAGTATCCCTGCAACCATACCGACCCCGAGAGTAGGGCTGAGTGCCGTTATCGGCGCTGCAAGCATCGACAGTATGATGGTTACCGGATGTGCGAGCGTTGCAATCGCAGCTACTCCCGTAAGTGTTGCATTAAGGGCGAACCAGTAGAGAAACATTTCGAGCCCGCCTTCCCATCCGGTTCGGATAAAGCCTATCGCGATGATTCCAAGCAACGCGATGACGATGAGCCAGGAAAATATCTTCCCGAATGAGGAAGCTTTGGGTACGAATTCCAGATTTGTCGTATCCGGGGAAATCTTTTGGCTATCCAGTTTTTCCAGATGGGCGACAAGACCGGGAACATGTCCGGCTCCGACGACCGCCACGATGTTATTGCCCTTCTCGCTATAGATGCTGGAGGCAAGATACTGGTCCCGTTCGTCGATGAGAACTTTTTTTATCGTCGGTAATTCTTTGGCCATTTCTTCAAGCATCGATTGCAGAATGTCGTTCTCTTTCAATTTTTCTAGATCTTCGTCGTTCATCTCTTCATTTGAAAAAATCGCCGAGATTAAAACCGAAATAAGCTTCATCTTGTTCCAAAAACTCGAGAGTCGCCAGGCACGCTTGAAGGTTACTTGAATTTCACGATCACAAAGAGAAAACGGAATCTGCTTCTCTTTCGCGATTGTGATCGCACTCATGATTTCGTCCCCCGGTTTGACTCCGGTCTGATTCCCCAGGCGTTTCTGATACGAAGAGAGCGCCATGTTGGCGAGCATGAGAAATCCCTTATTTTGCTTGAAGATGGTTTTAAGGTTGAGATCTTCCCAGCCCTTGTCGTTGATGCGGGAATTATATCTGCCTTCATCGAGCTCGACACAGATACGATCCGGATTGATTTCTTCTATCGCCTGTGCAACCTCATCGACGCTATGCTGCGAGACATGAGCGGTTCCGACTAACGTAATGCGCCTTCCATCCGAACATGAAATGGTTTGTCTGGTGCCGCTTGTCTTTTCAATTGTCAGCATGGTTCCTCCGCATTTGTTCAAATATAGCGATGAATATCGAAAGGTACAAGAACTTGCTTGAGCAACTGCTCCGATTTGTATACTGTTCTGTTATGCAAAATATCCTGTATCTGTTCAAGTTGTTCGCCTTTCTGGCGTTCGGTTCGATAGCTGCACTGGCCATAGGTCGCGACTTGCTTCATACGCTTGTCTCGAGGACAATCGATATAGTTTTATTCGGACTGTTGTTTTTTATGGGAATCAGTACCGGGCAGATTCCCGATATTGAACAGCAATTAGCACTTATGGGTTTGCAGGCGCTGGTTGCAACCATTCTAGTCATAACAGGATGTGTCTTGGTGTCGCTACTGGTGTCTCCGCTGTTGAAAAAAATCTCAGGAGATTCTTATCAGCGTGTAAAAGAGTCCGGATCCTGGAAGCGATTTAAAACCCCGCTACTCTTGATAGGGGTAGTATTGCTTGGATTGGCAGCCACATTATATACCGATTGGTTTAATTGGTTTGACGATGGTCTAATTTCGATTTTGCTTTATGTGCTTCTGTTCTTAGTCGGGATGCAGTTGGTTCAGAACCGAGTTAATCTCGTACCGTTGCTTCGTTCGCCGCTCATGCTCGCTGTTCCTTTCATAACCATCACTGGCACCTGGCTCGGAGCTTTGGCCTTACCGTTGTTCTTTCCATATACCATATCAGAATCGATGGCTCTTGTTTCGGGATTCGGATGGTATTCTCTTTCGGGGATTCTGCTCAGCGATTTGGGCGATCCCGGATTAGGCACTGTCTCGTTTCTAAGTAATTTGTTCAGAGAGTCGGCTTCATTTATACTCATACCGACTTTTGCAGCTATGGGACTCGGGGCCCATTATTCGGTCAGTATCGCGGGGGCTACCAGTATGGACGTAACTCTCCCTCTAATTAAAAAAAGTTATTCTGATACGGTCGTTCCGCTTGCAATCATCCACGGGTTCATCATGACGCTCGTTGCACCTTTGTTCATAACGCTCTGGTACTAGACTTTCGGCATAAACAGCTGAACGACGGTTTCGAATCGTCGTTCTTTAAACAACCTGATATAGAGCGGTGTTTCACTCACGCTCCAATCGATGCAATTGTTCGCAAACGAAGCAACAATCGGTTCGAGTTCCTTACCGTTTGACGGGCTAAAAGGTAGCTGTCTAAACCAGTACGAACCTTTCGGTATGCTCCAGGATTCGCTACCGTCAACCGGTGTCTCTCTAAACCAGATCGCACGGACTGATCGTTTGACAAGTTCGTCGGTTGGTCTTGCGAGCATATGGATACAGCCTTCGGCAAGAGCCTCCATCGGATCCATGTGTGCAAGTAATGCGTCGTATGCAGCCGAACACGTATTGTCGACAAGCATATCCAGCATATCCCGGTATGGCATATCTTGATAAAGATGGAGTATCATATCTGTCGATTCAATCATGGGGGCAGTGTAGTGGAATCAGGCTGTAATGTACAGTATACGGTTAAAAGGGTTGCCAATAAGCGTCGAGTAAC
>JAAYDK010000248.1 GCA_012729295.1 Spirochaetales bacterium
AACGGTACTCCGCTGTATAACGCAGCGACAAAATCGACTTCGGTAAAGGCCGCCGATGCTCAGAAGTATCTCGAACTGTTTAAAGACTATCGAGACAACGGTCTGGTCCCGCCACCCGATATTGCCGCGAATTATGCCGAGACCAACGCCGATACTTCAGCATTGATTGCCGGTAAGGTCGCCATTTCATTCCTGTGGACGAACCAACTGGGCAACTACCAAGCAGCGACCAAGGACGAGTTGATGTTCATCGAATTCCCGGGAGCTGCTGCAACCAAAGCCCTTTGGCAACAGCCGAGCCAGTTCTACACGGTGAACAAAGACTCCAAGCATCCCGCCGAAGCGGTGAAGTTCATCAACTTCCTAGTCAACGATCCTGATGCCGCGAAGATTTTGGGAAGCAACCGCGGATCTTCGGCTTCGGCCACCGCTCGCGCATCGGGCGCTACTTCTCCTGCAGACCAGAAGATTCTGGATTACATGGCGGTTGCCGGTCCGCACTCGACCGCTGAAACCGACCATGTTCCAAACGACACCGAGTTCAACAGCACGCTCTTTTTGATTTACCAAAAAGTTGCTTTCGGACAGGCTACAGCCGCACAGGGAGGCAAAGAGGTCTACGAATTACTACAGAGGATGATTGCAAAGTAGTTGGTATCCATTCAGGGAGGTGCATTTGGACCTCCCTGAATATGATAATGGATGCGTAGCGCATCGGTGTGGCGTCGGAATTATTAGACAATCAATATCATTCAACCGATAAACATCCTTGTAATATTTAATATGTTTAGCACATGGAGATATTAATCTTCAGCAGCAGGCGAGTGTATTCATTGAGTTTTACCTACCGGATGGATTCAAGATGTATGAGTCCGTGAAATCTATCGTCCGTCAACGCTTTTGTTAAGATATATAATACTGTTGATTTTGCTATAGGAATAAAGGACACGGGTAATCTAGAGGACTAAGTCATTAATAAAAGAACCGAAGTTCGTAATCATATTGCTTTTATGAATATCAAATAGAAGATGTTGCACATCTTTTTGCTTAATCAGAAGATCCGTTTCGGCTATCCGCTCTTTCAAAGCGTTCTTCAACTCATTGCCATCGTGAATAGCATGTTTATATGTAAGATATTCGTAGTTTGGGCTACTTTGACCAAGAAGAAACATTGCATCGTAGAAATCTCTGCCCTTGCCGCGATTCAAGATTGCAGAAATTTTCATCGAGCACAAAATATCATCCGGAGGAACCGGAACAGGGAAATAAAATCCACAACTTCGGACAAACGCAGGAACTGTCTTATAGGGAAATTGTTGATCTTGCATCTCAATTTTTATGAGGAATCTGGCATTGCTATATCCACTCATTTGTAATGAGAATAACAGTTGCGGGAAATATAAACTTCTTCTATATGCCACAAGCGCATCATGCTCCCGTTCTTTCGGTTCTACCTTATATCCTAAATTAATGAGATACCTGATGACATCATCGGTCATCAAGAGAAATTCTTTTTTTGAAATTCCTTTACAATCGAAATCCAAATCCTCAGAGAACCTGTCGATATGTTTGATGAGTCTAAGGCTTGTTCCGCCGATAAACGATAGTTTCGAGATATAATTGGAGTAAGAAAGATATTCAAGCATCTGGCATTGCACATACTCTTTGAGCATTAGTTTCAGATATTGCGGATTATTGGCTAAGGGTGTCGGGAAAAAATTTTTAATCATATCAACAGATATCATAGGTATACCTCTTTTAAGCGCCGGACTCTTACCTCCAATATCTTGGATTGGAATTTTTCAAGATACTCATCTAATACCTCAATGTTAAGTTCAGCATGCATGAAATCACTATCGAAGCGTAATTCGAGCATATCCTGCTTGGAATCGTAATGAGGATTTAAATACAGATAATCAAGCAAGGCCTTCTCAGGCGAAGCCATCATAATGCTCCATCTATGGGAGAGGGTGGATTGTTGGATTGTATACCCGAACATCAAATCAGGTTTTATCGATCGATATATATAACTGCCCAAATTGTTTTGAAATATCTTGGTTTTACGAGCGGTCACGCTGGTAATCTGGATTACCCCTTCAGGAATTATCCCATGGAATGATAAAGCTGATTCCAAACTGATATAAGAAGGTGCATAGATTTTATTTGCGAAGTAAAATGGGGCATCTCCATGTTCGGTTACGGTGGAAAATGTATAGAATCCTTGACGAAGACGAATTAATTTCCCCTGTTTTTCCCATCGCCGAAGATTATTCCTATCAAATTTTTCATTCCAGACTTTTACCTGATGGATCGAAAAACACCCGAGGGAAATGAAGAATTCTTTGAAATCAACAAAAGCAATATTCTTCTTTGTTTCCATATTGCATGTATTATAGTGCATTTTGGAAACAAAACAATGGTGTAAGTCTATTTTATCCTGAGATACTCGGAATATTGTATGACTTACATGAAAAATCACCAAGAACTAATCATAAGCAAGATTCTAGAATATTGACCTCATGGATAAAATCCGATTTCGAGTCATATACCCGCATCCGTCCATAGAAATGGCATGTGAAGATTCTTTGGACACTTGTTTTCAGAAAAGGCTCTTCATCTCAACTCCTGATTGTAGAGCACTAGGTCGATGCGTTCGTATTGGTATTAACTCACAAGGATGATTCATATATCATCTTGGAATAGTAGTGAAACCGATTATTCCTTCAAGCGATTAATTCGCTGTATGATCAACGAAGACAGGTTTGCCTTCAATACACTCGGTAGTATACTGCGCTCGATGATGCTCTCAAATCCCTGCTGATTCTGTATCAAACGGTCAATTAATTTATTCGCAGCTGTCGGAGCTATGTTGAAGTGGTCT
>JAAYDK010000249.1 GCA_012729295.1 Spirochaetales bacterium
TGCACGCCGGCCTACTCTTCCTTCGAATCTTCCCCTGTCGCCTCGCCGCATGCGGCTGTCCGCATGCGCTCGAACCTGACTTCTTTCATTCAGTTCCTTGAATTGACTTGGAAGCCCTTACACTTCCTTGGCAACAATCGTTGCCAGCGATCAGACCAACAACCCTATCGGGTAATCGTCGTCTCGCAATCCTTCCTTCTCTTCTCTCATATCTTTGTCAAAAACCTGTTTTCAGGACAGCAATCTGAGGTCTAGGCCTCAGAGCGCTCGACCTTTATAGCAGATTTCATTTAAAAGTGTCAATACTTTATCTCCACTTTCAACTCATATACCATAATAGTCCGAACAACTACCGCAAGAGCGGTCATGCTCCCTGAGCAACGTGACGGATACTACTCATTTTATTGATTTGCGTCTAGTGGATTTCGACGAAAATCTCATTTTTTCAACAAAAACTGCATTTAAGGTGATGAATGATTTACCTTGACATGTTTTTAAGGCTACCACTTTTCAGAACTGCCGACACATAGGTGGCAAAAGAAGCTACTGAGGCAATTGCCGCCAATGCAAAAACAATATTGATTACCACAGCTGTTTCAGTTAAAAAAACAGCTTTAGGAGCCCAGTGGGATATTGCTATGAACATGAATCCAAACACTGCACTGATTGCATAGAGTACTGCTTTTGACTTTCCCCAGATATTTGCGGGAACGGCAACACCCTTGCCCATCATCAGCATTCTCAAGAAAACAATCGAAAATTCTCTCCAGACTATAATGACAAACGTCCATAACGGCATAATACCTACAGAAGACAGACAGACAAAATAGGTCAGACGGCTGAATGTATCTGCAAACGGATCCATTACTTTACCCAAATCAGTAACAAGATGGCATCTCCTTGCAATAATGCCATCCAAGAGGTCGGTAGCTTCGATAAGCACAAACAGAACCAATACCGCGATGATGGAAAACGTCTGCCATGAAGAGTCTAGCCATAAGGGAATTTGGAAAGCTACGAATAATAGCGGGGCCATCACCATTCTGGACACAGTAAGCTTATTTGGCAAATTCACAGTAATCCTCCCCTCAGATACTTGTTCTTCAAATATTCGGCGAAACAATTCGTGTCCAATGGTCGACCAGAAATCTTTTCCAACAATTTCTTCGGTTCATATATCGAACCATACTTGTATACGTGCTCATGTAGCCATTCGTTGATTGTTGTAAGCTGTCCATTAGCTACCAATGATTCTATATCGATATCATGTGCCATAGTCTGATAGATTTGAGCTCCGTACAGATTCCCCATCGCATAGGTTGGGAAATAACCGAATTCACCCATTGACCAATGGACGTCCTGAAGAACTCCCTTGCGATTGGAAGACGGCCTGATACCCAACAGAGTTACCATGCGATCATTCCAAGCTTCAGGTAAATCTTTGACTTCTAGAGAACCGCTTAATAACGCTCGCTCGAGTTCAAATCGCAGAATGATATGCAGGCCATAGGTCACTTCATCAGCTTCGGTCCTGATGAACGTCGGTTCAACCGTATTGATGGCTCTTAGAAATTGTTGAAGTGAAATTTCAGAAAGCTGGGAGGAAAATGTTGCGGATAGTCTGGGGTAAAAATAACTCCAGAAAGCTTTCCCTCTTCCGATAATATTTTCCCACAATCGGCTCTGACTTTCGTGAAACGCAAATGAAGCCCCGCCGGAAAGAGAAGATCCGGCGGTCAGTGCATGCGAAGAACCTTGTTCGTACAGCGCATGGCCACCCTCGTGTAACGCTGTAAACAATGGCGCGGCAAGACTCGGTTCGGTGTAGCGATTGGTTATTCTGATATCATCGGCACCCAATGAAGTCGTATACGGATGAGTAGCCTTTCCAATACCCCCCCGATTAAAATCGAATCCTATCATACCGAGGATTTCATGAGTAATCGATTCTAATTTATCCTGCGGATATTTTTGATACAGGAAGGAATCGTCGACACGTTCCGATCCTTTCATCTTGTCGAGTACTTCCAACAGGTCCTCACGCATTTTTGAAAAGAGTGTGACGACTTCGGCTGTCGTAGTCCCCGGTTCAAACGTATCGAGCAACGGGTCGTACGGATCGTCTTTAAATCCGTAACGACTCGATTTTTCCCGAATCAGGTCTATGATATGCTGTAAAGTACCGGAAAATTTTGAAAAATCGTCCGACTTTCGTGCTTCAGCCCAAATTCCGTGCGCTCTGCTGGTTGTTTCGGCAAATTCCTGTACGAACGATGCATCTAGCTTTCGCTCCCGGTTCCAATTGGTAAATAATATCCGCACGAGAGCCCGATCGTTCTGAGTCAGTTCGGTAGATCCCTCCGGATTATGTTCGTCGGCCCCCAAAGAGCTCAGCAATTCTCCCATTTCGTTCGAAGTTGACAATAGGTGAATCTTTTTTTCGAGCCAACCGAGCTGAACAGCACGCTCGTCGACTCCGGCCGGAGGTACCGATTCCTGATCCCAATCCAAAACGCCGGCTATGTGGGTGATGAGAACGATTTCCTTGTCGATTTCCCGTAATTTTTTAATTGCTTTCGAATAATTCAAGGTTCTGGTCTCCTTTGGCTATATTTGAGCCTTTTTCTCGATCGTACAACTAAGAGAATTAATGAAATCACCAAGGGGCACGCCGTTCTCCTGTTTGCCGTTTCGGTACCTGATCGATACCGCCTGCTGCTGCATCTCCCGCTCTCCGAGAATCAGCATATATGGAACTTTCATGGTCTGTGCGTTCCTGATTTTTGCATTCATCCTGTCGGTACTGTCGTCAAGATATGCACGGAAACCGTTTTGCTTCAAAGTTCGCAGTACTTGGGCACCATAATCGTTAAACGCTTCTGATACGGGAATGATGCATACCTGATCTGGAGACAGCCACGGCGGGAATGCACCGGCATAATGTTCAACCAGAACACCAAAAAAGCGCTCGATTGACCCAAGCAAAGCTCTATGAACCATGTACGGCTGTTTTTCCACGCCATCGCGGTCAACAAAGGTCATACCAAACCGCTGAGGCATATTAAAATCGAATTGTATTGTTGATAATTGCCATTCTCGGCCGATTGCATCCTTGACTTTTAAATCGATCTTCGGACCGTAGAACGCTCCACCGGCTTCGTCGACTTCATACGCCATGCCTTCGGTTTCCAATGCTTTCCTCAAGGATTCGGTTGCTGCAGCCCAATGTTCCGCTTCACCGACACTTTTCTCGGGCCTTGTCGACAAATATGCATTGATTTGCTCGAATCCGAAAGACCGTAGCATGAACATGCTGAAACGCAATACGTCGATAATCTCCGATTCCATTTGTTCGGGCGTACAGAAAATATGGGCATCGTCCTGAGTAAAGCCTCGTACACGCATCAACCCATGCAAAGCCCCCGCTTTTTCATATCGGTACACAGTTCCTAATTCAGCCCACCGGAAAGGAAGGTCTCTATACGACCGTTTGGAATTCCTATATACCATGATGTGGAACGGACAATTCATCGGCTTGGTATAATAATCGGATTTGTCCATCTCCATCGGAGAATACATGCTCTCTTTATAGAATCCGAGATGTCCGGAGGTCTCCCATAGCCAAGATTTACCCACATGGGGGGTAAATACCATTTCATACCCGTTTTTATAATGCTGCTCACGCCAGAAATTTTCGATTGCGGTTCTGATACGTGCTCCGCGAGGATGCCAGTATACTAGGCCCGGGCCTGCTTCTTCGTGCAGGCTGAACAAGTCTAGCTCTTTGCCAAGCTTTCTGTGGTCGCGTTTTTCGATGTCTTCGAGTTTCTGCAGATAAAGGCGCAAGTCTTTCGGATTCGTCCAGGCCGTCGCATAAATACGGGTAAGCATCGGATTTGTCTCCTTACCCCGCCAATAGGCACCTGCGATACTAAGCAGCTTGAATGCGTTAGGATTCAATTCCTTCGTCGATTTTACATGGGGACCCCGGCATAAATCGGTAAATCCGCCCTGGTTATAGAGAGAGACTTCTTCATCCTCAGGGATGGCGTCAATCAGCTCAAGTTTATACACCTGATCCGAAAACATACTGCGCGCTTGTTCACGCGAAACTACGTTCCGCTTGAATTCTTTGTCTTCGCTGATAATCGTACGCATGCGCTCGGAAATTTCTTCCAAGTCTTCCTGAGTCAAAGCTCTCGGAAGATCGAAATCATAGTAAAAGCCGTTATCGATAGCCGGCCCTATGGCAATCTGCGCTTCTGGAAACATTTGTAGTACGGCTTCAGCCATGACGTGCGACATAGAATGGCGGACTTTGTGTAATTGTTCGTCTATTTTATTCTCTTGCGACATATCATCTCCTCTCACTATCGTAGTGATTCATGTTTTCTCTGTAACATAAGAAAAATCGAAAAGCCCTCATAGTCCAGTCCTCCCCGCGTTAAAAACGCCATCAGGGTAAGGACGAGACCATGAAGGCTCATGTTCCCGCGGTTCCACCTTACTTCCTGTCGATACCGACAGGCACTTCATTACCCCTTTCACGCCGGGGATGGCGGCTTCGCTTACCAGATACATGCAGTATCGTTCAACGAGCAGCTCCAGAGTGGTGTTCACCGGAGACCGTCGGATGCCTTTCACCCAATTAAAACCGTCAGGTTCTAAAAGGACATCCTCTCTTTGGCGGTCCGATCCGATTACTCGTCTCTATCGTTGCCTTTATGCTTATAGTGTTCACTTATCGGACGAATGTCAATAAGTAAGTGTTTCCGAGGAGTCTACCATTTGGCCTCGAGCACACGGACTGCCTGTTCTATAAACGCAGCATCATCGGAAGAAAAACGATGAATTACCGGGCTGTCGATATCAAGCACTCCAACAGGCTGCCCGTCGAAAAATATCGGTACGACGAGTTCACTGCGGCTGGCGCTATCGCAGGCAATGTGTCCTTCAAATGCATGTACATCAGGAACTAGTTGCGTACTTTTGCTTGCGAAAGCGGTACCGCAGACCCCTTTGCCTACCGTAATGCGTGTGCATGCTACCTTCCCTTGGAATGGTCCTAACATCAACTCGTCCATTTTGGGATGTTTGAGGTAGAATCCAACCCAGTTAATATCTTTTACATACTCGTACAGTAGGGCGGCAGCATTCGCCAACGAAGAGATGCGAACGTAGAAATCTCCAAGAGAAGCGTCGCATATCGCATCGAGAGTTTCGAGAAATGACTGGTTTTCTTCTGTACTGCTTTCACAACGCTTGATGAGTGCATCCATTGTTTTCACCATTTTCGCTACAACAAATCTACAGGACTGTTTTCGCCATGATCGATCATTCTTCGGCACTTCGCCGATAACACGGCAAAACTCGTTGCCAAATCCGATCGTTGGACGATTACGTTTTCAGACAGTTTCAAGTCCTTGGGAGCAAAATTCCAAATTGCACGAATACCATAGGCAACCAATTGTTCGGCAACTTGCTGTGCTTGTGCGGCAGGAACCGTTAATACGGCGATTCTAACCTCATGCGCCTGTATGTATGAAGATATATTATTAATCGGCATGATGAGCAAATCTCCGACTGCCTTACCACATTTAGATTCATCCGAATCAAAAATTGCGGTGATGCGCAGACCATAGCTGGCAAATCCTTCATAACGTGCTAATGCAAGCCCGAGATTACCAGCGCCGACAAGTATTGCATCGGTCTGGGTATCCCAGTTCAGATTATGCATGATTGCCGCTATCAGCGGATCAATTTCAAATCCGATTTTCGGTTTACCCTCAACCCCTGTTCCCGCCATATCTTTTCGAACCTGAACTGCAGTCAATCCGAGCTCTTCTGCAATTTTCGTAGCAGAAATCCAATCGTAACCCAACTGTCGATAGTGCCTAAGCACGCGCAGGTAAGATGGAAATCGCTTTATTGTCGGTATGGAAATCATTGCATTCCTCCTATTGAGGGAACGAGCGTCTTAACTGAATCAATAATCAGTTTAGGCCGATAAGCAAAATGAGTAGGAGTCTCTTTGTCGGAAACACCCGAAAGAACCAAGACCGTATCGATTAGGCTTTCGATTCCGCTTACGATATCGGTATCCATCCTGTCTCCGATGATAGCGGTCTCTTCACGAGTACTATCGAGCCGTTTGAGAGCCTGTCTCATCATAACGGGATTCGGCTTTCCGATAAAGTAAGGTTCAACGCCTGCGGTTCTTGCAATCGGCAGTATTAATGCACCGGTAGCGGGAACGATACCCATTTCGCTCGGACCGGTAAGATCGGGATTCGTACCGATCAGTCGAGCTCCGTTTCTGACCAATCTTGCGGCCTTGATGACCGTCTCGTAATTATATGTTCGAGATTCTCCGACTACTACATAGTCGGGATTTATATCGTTCATCGTATAGCCGACTTCGTAGAGGGCGTTTATCAGCCCGGCTTCACCGATTACGTATACGGTACCGCCTCCGACTTGCGATGCTAGAAAACCGGCAGTGGCAAGTGCAGACGTATAAAAATGGTCAGCTTCTACATCAAGTCCAAGACGTCGTAGTTTGAGTCGTAGCTCCATCTGTGACCGCTCGCTTGAATTTGTCAGGAACAAATACCTTTTCTGCTCCTGTTTCATCCAGTCTATGAATTCCTTGACTCCGGGTATCAGTCGGTTTCCGTGATAAATCACTCCGTCCATGTCGCAAATGAATGCATTCTTTTTCTGCATCGTCTCCAATACTTCTTCAGACGAACAGTACCTTTCGATATCGATGTTCATCGCGATACTCCCTTCAATTCGCTATATACATCATCTATGTCATGCTGTGAAGTAGAAGTTCCGGCAGTAAGACCGATGCAATTAAAAGAACGCATTTCTTCGGTAATTTCAAGAGCCGATTCTACATGAAATGCAGGTAGTCCGAATTCTTCGACGAGACGAACTAAAGCAGCTGTATTTGCGCTGTTTTTACCGCCTACTACGACTATAGCCTCAACAGTTTCGCACAATTCAAGTAAAGCCTTATTTCTCCGCAAGGCACCGGCACATAAGTGGTTGCCGATCCGCAAAGCCGTACCGTATTTGTCCTTCATCGCCTGCAAAATCGCTCGATAGTCCAAGGCCGGCAAAGTAGTCTGGGTCATAAGAATAACGGTTTTGGGATCGTCGGGAAGATTTTGGACAGCTTCAACAGATTGGACAACGACAGTTGGAACTAATATATTCTCTGTAGTAGTTACTCCTGATAATGCCACGACTTCGCTATGTCCGGCAATTCCGGCTACCACCACCAGTGTATTCTTTCCGGTATTTCTAATTATCGATTGGGAGGAGGCAACATTTCTACAAGTCCCGTCAATTAATTCGTAGCCGGCATCAATAAATTCCTGCCTTAATACATCGGTAATGCCATGGGCTCTGATAAGTGCAACCCCGGGGACTCCTTCTTCAGGTCTTTCGATATGGCGCAATCCCAAATCGGCCAATTGCTTTACGACTCGCTGATTATGGATGAACCAACCTATGGAATACGCGGGAACTCCTTTATCTTTTGCGATGCGCAGACACTCGTGTGCTAGGTCAACTACTTGTTTGACACCCATGCAAAAACCCATGGTCTTCGACCTGATAACTTCCACACGCCCTCCTATCGATACGGTGTTACTATAATAAAAAAACAAGTAAGCCGCCAGAGTAATGTATACTTCTCGGCGGCTTATTACAAATAGATAGTGAGGTATTGCCTTATTTCTTATCCTGTCGCTTGCCTTTCAGCTTACGTTCAAACTTGGGAATTTCAATATCCGCAACTTGCTCATCTTCTATACTTTCTGCTTCAGTGGCATCATCAGAAATAGCTTTTGCCTGCGGAAGACCTTTTTTCTTGGTTATCCAGAAAA
>JAAYDK010000250.1 GCA_012729295.1 Spirochaetales bacterium
ATTAATGAGAAGGTAATCTTACTTGCTTTCCAGTTGTGATGCCGGGCAAGAAAATACGCTGCCATCGACGAAAATACGATCAGCATCAAAACACTGAACACGGTAATGATGATGCTGTTTGCAAACGATCTAAAGAAATCCATCTTTTCGACGGCATTCATGTAGTTGACGAACTGCAACCCGTTGTCATCGACAAGCTGCAATGGGAATTTGACGATACTCACTTTACGCTTTAGAGAGTTCACAAGAACCAGAACAAACGGAAGCAGATAGAGGAAGCAAAGTATAAATCCTAATAAAGTCTTAACCCCGATTCCTCGTTTTGCAGGATTTCTTAGCTCAGTTGCCATTTCTATATCTCCTGTTCCCGTTTCTTTCCAACGTATGTCTGTGTAAGCGCTATGGCTGCCATCACAATAAACATAATGAGCGCTTCAGCTTGCCCGATACCATATCTTTGCTCCTCAAACGCCTTCGTATAGATGTGCATCGCTGCTAGTTTTGTGGAATCATACGGGCCTCCGGCAGTAAGGGACAAATTCAGGTCGTATACCTTAAACGTTCTCGTCAAGGTTAAAAACAAGCTTACCACTATCGAGGGAACCATAAGAGGTATCCGGATTCTTCTTGTAATACATGGCTCTTTTGCTCCATCGATTCGGGCTGCCTCGATCATATCGTGAGGAATGCTTATGAAACCGGCTGTATAAATCAATAAAATGTATCCAGAATATTGCCAGGTAGTGACGATAATCATCGCAGACATTGCGGTATTTGGGGATGAAAGCCACGATTGTTTGAAAATTTCCAAAGGAATGAATGAATACAGATTCACGACCACGCGGCTGAATATAAACCGCCAAATATATCCCAGGATGAGCCCCCCGATGAGATTAGGTATAAAAAAACCAGCCCGTAGTAATTTTTCTCCTTTAATACCGCTCGTCAGCATATATGCAAGGAAAAATGCCAACACATTGACCGTTATCACGGAAACAAGAGAATATCTGACGGTGTTCCACATTGATTTCCAGAACGAAATATCTGAAAACACATCGGCATAGTTCTTCAATCCGACTAGGAATTTGTTGTTTGAATACCCGTTCCAATCAGTAAAAGTCAAATACACACCGAACACCATCGGAATGACAAACACAAGAACGAAGAATACGATCGATGGTCCGACGAACGAAAGGAATAGACCGGCATTCCGATATCGGGATTTTTGTACATGCATGTCAAGCTTCCTCTCAACCGGCAGGCCGGTTTCATCCAGCCTGCCGATGCTCATCTTATTCCTTAGGTAGACGTTTTGTCCAATATTCATCAAGTAACTTGGCGATATCCATTTTCGAATTCTTTCCGGCAAGATGCGCCTGAAGCGGTGCACCCAGCACGCTTCGATGATCTGAAGGAGAATATGTGACGCCTTCGGCGAGCAATCCGTCATTAATCAGTTTCTTCAGACTGACATTGAACGGGTTCGTCGGTTCCACCGTAATGTTCGAGAATGCGGGTACTATCTCACACTGGCTTACCAGGCAATCCTGTCCTTCCTTGGTAAACACCAGCCAGTTCAAGAAAATCTTTGCGGCCTGCTTCTGCTCGTCGCTGCTGTTGACCTTATCAATCATGACGAACTTCGTTGCAGCTCCAAAGGCTTTCCCCTGTACAGCGGGAGCGTCGTTGATGGGATATCCGCAGATGCCATATTCCATTCCTTCAACCGCAAACGGAGCAAAATCCGGCCAAGCCCAGGTCCCGTTAAGCCAGAAAGCCGACTCTCCTTCCGCCACATAGCTCGCATTCAGATCATAATCCGCCGCCAGCGGGTCCGCCTGGTTGATATTGACGGAAGCAAAATAGTCGTAGGTGTCAATAACGCCATTGAAAACCACGTTGTCTTCAAACGTCGTTTTTCCATTATACACATCTTTTAAAAATTGAATCGCTCCGTTGATCGTTCCATCCTGATACGCATAGATCCATTGGTACGTTTTATTGACAGACCAGTCTTCCGAATTGAGCACGACGGGATATTTCATGCCACCCTTCTGCAATTCAGCGCAAAGAGCTTTAAAAGCATCGAGCGTCGCATAGTCGGTCGGCACAAATGTCCTTCCAATGATTTTTTCTATCGCAGTCTTGTTATAGATCACACCCGTGCCTTCAATGGTGAAAGGCATGCCGTACACCTTGTCTTTCATCACCGCCCCGAGATCCCTGCCGCCCAGCGAGACCCACGGTTCGTTGGACAAGTCTACTAATTTTTCCGCATACAGATCCCGAATATTTGCCAAATCGACAATAGCCACGGTCGGAGCTTCGCCAGCTGCATACTTTTTGGCCAACGTATCGCCGGGAGAGGATGTCTCATACAACTCTATGTCGACATTGTATTTTTTACCAAAGGATTCGCAGCCTGCCTGCAACGCCTCTGTAATCTCCGGTTTTGAATTTAGGAAGGTAATCTTTACCGTTTTAGAGAACGGACCTCCTCCTACGAGTGCTATTTCTTCTGAAGATACCGACAAGTCACTCTTGACCGTCGCGGACTGCTCCATAGTTCCGGTGGCAAACGCTGGAACTACAAGGGCAATGAATAGACATACTATCAAAGCTCTTTTCATAGTTTTTCTCCTTTTAGTGATGAAATATCTTCAAATGAAGTGTAGCATTGTTTAGCAATATGTCAACGCTTACATTTCATTATTTTTAAATAATTTTTTTATTCATAGCTTTTAGAATACTATAACATATTTATTTATATCATTTTACATATTTCATAGAAATGTTATGTATTATACTTACATCCAGTAAATATCAGATATTTTGAACATTATTGTAAACGCTTACATTCGTTTGGCATGAAACATCCGATAGGGTCGAGAAAAATATGAATATATTGATGTGAATCGCTATTAACACCGCTTCACACAGATCAGCATAAGTGGATCTTAACGTTTCATGATGCAAAGTACCGTAACGTTAAACTTTGAGAGGGATAAAGCTACATGGAAGCGTTTTACAGATTTAAATACCCGCTAAACATCTCAGAAAGTAGTATTTTCATCAAGCTGGGTTTTAATATTCCTTCCTCCATAAAGAATACGAAAAACTTCGACAGTTTCATCCTTCATGTTCGGGGTATATAACACACAATAATTGTCTACAGGCATTCTTCTCAGTCCTCGTCCATACCAAGGTTCATCCTCGTATCGAACAAACCCTTCAGGTATATCAGAAAGTCTCGTAATTGCATCCTCAAGTCTATCAACCTGCCTCGCTGCAGTAGCCCATTATCTCAATGTGCCCGAGAAGATCTTACAAGAATGTACGAATGGATGATGTATCAAGCATAATAAATGTAAACCTAAACCATCACTGAGAAATTTTGTCAAATTTGACAATATTTCTCAGTACGAATCTGTTTGCCAAAGATGTAACCGTTTTTGGAGAAGGAGGTCTTTGCCATAAGCGGGGCTATCATCGCGCACGTTTATAATAAAGGAATTCAAAATCCAGTTAGCACATAGAATACCTAGGCTCTCATCAGCCGGAATCCTTTTGTTCTAGCGATTAAAGAGATTTAGGAAGAAATATGGGATTTCCCCTAGTCTGCGCTTCGATCACGGATCGAGGAATTTTTTCATGTTCCGGCAGTCCTTATTGGCGAATTATTACCACCATAGTTTAGAAATAAGAAGTTGGGAGAAAAAAAGCCCCCATAAAACTTATAGGGGCCATATACTAGCTGCCACCTCTCGGAATTGAACCGAGGACACAAGGATTTTCAGTCCTTTGCTCTACCAACTGAGCTAAAGTGGCGCAACTTCCACGTTTATACCCTGTCGAGGTTGTTATTGTCAACCCCTGTCGAATTCCAATTGCCGTCATATGCCGGTCTGAGACTGACTTCTCCCGAATTCAGAATTTTTCGTACGTTGTCGTCGGTGACGACAATGAGCGATCCGTCGTTATCTATTTCTTTAGCCGTTGCTAGATATGTCGATGCTCCTTGGGATACGGCTAGTCTTCTTCCCAACACGAGCGAGCGTTTCCGGTATTCTGACAAAAACGACATCTGTTCGATTTCACTCACCGCAGAGAGGACTTGTGTAGCAATCGAAGCAGCCAGTTGATTTCTCATATTCGGCTGTAAAGATCCGTCGGGATACAATGAGGTGGCAATCGAACGGATTTCAGTAGGGAACGAATGAACGGGAGTGCTGACATTCAAACCGATCCCGACGACGATGCTTTCGATTCGGCCAGATTCGAAACCAGTAATGCCTTCGGTGAGAATACCGCAGACTTTTTTACCGTTGACGAAAATATCGTTCACCCATTTAATACGGGCTTCAACCGGCACAACCGATTCGATCGCCCGACAGACGGCGACCGCGACGGCAGTCGTGATGCGAATCGCCACCGAGGAAATAACGTCGGGTCGTAATATCATGCTCATATACAACCCGGTCGAAGCCGGAGAGAAAAACGAACGTCCGTTACGGCCTTTTCCGGCTGTCTGTTCTCTTGCAACAACCAAGGTACCGTGTTCGGCATGACGCAGCGCCAATTCCTTGGCAATCCGATTTGTCGAATCGACAGTGTCGAAGTATAGAATGGGTATGGTTGCATC
>JAAYDK010000251.1 GCA_012729295.1 Spirochaetales bacterium
AAGATAAAAGCTATTGGTGCTAAAAGTCCTACATATTGCATAATTTTTCCTCCTTTCATATCTTCTAGTAAGTAATCTCAGCTGTCTTTTTTCTTTCCCAACGACAGAACCACAGGAAAAAACAAACATCTGAAGAGCGATCTCAGGATATCCGATTACAGGGTTGAATGGGAAACGGGTATAGAGGAATCCTTCGATTGAGCCGGGTCCTGTGATCACAGATCCGATACTGGAAAATACAAACAGCAACACGAACAAATGGATCCAACCCGAGGGACGTCTATTGAAAACTTCCCTGAACGGATAAATCGCCAGTGCTAGAAATGCACCACGGAAAATCTGCACAACAGGTGCCATTCGAACAGATAATGCATCTGATGGCTTCATCAACGCGTTGAATACCGGATCCTGTGAAAAATACTCAAAATATTTACTAACCAGCATGAAGAATATGCCGAAGCCGATATACGTCAGCACGTGTACCACAATGAACCGTAGCGAAAAGGAGATCATTGGATGTAATCTAATCGTTTTTCTCAACATATTCCTCCTGATGCGATTCTATCTATCAGAATCAGTCCAATTTTTTTATGCATGCCAATCCATAATGTGTGTTAAACAACGTCGGGAATATTGATACCGAAACTGACAATTTCATGTCTGCAACTTTCTCCTTCTTCTGATCTCAGGTAAGAGTCCTGACGCCAACAATGGGGCAGAGAATATCAATACTACCAACCCAAGCCACGATGACAAGACAGGAAACACTGAAGCAACAAATAAATACGGTTGGCTGGCACTCCATGCGAGTATGCCCATGAGCATCATTGCGGTTGAACATTTGAACAGCCTTACACCCAATGGTTTTCGCACTTTCCAAGTGAAAACAAGCCTTACCACCATCAACAGGCTTGCAGTGAACATGAGAGCTATAAGCAAGCTCATTGCATAGTGCGCCCTGATGATGTTCCCCATACCCACTGAGGGAAAATCCCTCCAACGCGCCCATTCGGAGAGCACGAAAGCTATGAAAGGCCAACTTCGTTGACTGTTCGTGAGTACAACGATGGCATCCCCCGTTGCTGGCACAATCTGAAAATGCGTCATAACCCCGTTTCCCTGCCCCCCGTGAGAGACGGATAGCAATCCGTTGGGAAGCGTCTCAATATAATGACCGAACCCATACGCATCGAACACCATGCCATACATCCCGATATCATGGCGTTCCGGTGCATACATCATCCGAATGTACTCATCACCCAATACTTTGTTTTCCTTCATCCCTGCTACCGCGAACCGTGCGATATCCTCGGCTGTCGAGAACAAGCCCCCGGAAGACTTTTCTGGGTAGAGGTAAACTGGAACAGGATTGCCATCAAGGTCATACCCGGTTGGAAGGTATGGTTGCAGAACATCATCGAACTCAAAGAATGACGCTTCCATACCCATGGGAACAAACACTTCGGAGAGCATGTACTCTGAAAATTGCTTCCCGCTGACTTGTTCTATCAGAAGTTCCAGCACATGATAGCCGACATTCGAATAGGAGAATTTCATCCCCGGCTCGTGTGTCAAAACCGCTTCCTTCGAGAGCTTCTCCTTAAGAGTCGGCATCTGTTCTCCCGGAGCATACGTATCCGTGAAATCGCCCAACGGCATACCGGATCCGTGGCTTAACAAATTCCGCACTGTGACTTTATCCACCTGATAATCAGTCGAGGGGAATTGCCAATCATCCAGATACTGCAGCACCGGGGTATCTAAATCGACAGCATCATTTTCCACGAGCTTCATCACAGCCCATGCGGTCAAGGACTTCGTAATGGACTGGACGCTCATGGGGGTATCTGTTGTCAATACCCTCTGACTCTCCTTGTCAGCATATCCATAGGCTTTATTCCATGCCACTTCTGCGTCTGCCACGAGGGTGATGCTGCAACCCGGAATTTCATACCTATCCATCAGGTTCGGTATCATCTCATCCATATGTGCCTTGAACTGATCAAGCGTAGCCTCCGGGTTGAAATGTCGCTTTATTTGCATACTACCGGACAACAATGCGATCAGCACGCCTAACAATAAAAAGAAGATGATAACCCACCACATCCGATGGCCATTTGATCTTGTAATATATTCCATTTCCATACCTTGTTCTAAAACTCTGAATTACCCTATCCGATCCAAAACTTCCAATTCATCGGGAATAAGCTGACATTGCCGGCTCTTAGTCAAAAAATTATTTTAAATCCTCTGATGCCTTATCGACAAAGGTGTTTTATGACTTGAAAGGTACCATCACCATAGAGCCGCACACCACTGACTGTGATGAGGGGTGTTGGGAAACCGATTGTTCCACCTCTCGCCTCTTGAAGAATCATTGAGGCGGTTTTACGATGTCCCCGATAACTTTGACAGGTAGCCAGTCGTCCATATTGCCGAAGGAACTCCGATCGATTCGGAAGGGCGCAACTTCCAAGTATTTTTCCACTTCGATAAA
>JAAYDK010000252.1 GCA_012729295.1 Spirochaetales bacterium
ATCGTTCCCGATCCCACTGCTACGGCGACCAAGTCGTTTCCTTCAAGCACGGCTCTTATACGGGCAATGTGGATATCGTCGCCATATACCGGCTCGACATCGTCAAATATGAATATCTTCGTATCACGATAGCCTTTGCGGGAGAATATTTCGAATAAGGCTTTCCCGGCAGCTTCCCATGTGTTTTGATCTGCTATCAGAATCGGTGTCCGGTTATTCCAGTATCGTTTGAACGTCGCCGGTGTTTCCTCGATTGCTCCAGATGTTACTATCATACAGTCGTTGTAATTCATGTTGTTTCCTTTCTTTTATGCTTTTCCGGATAAAATGCTATGATGGGTAATCCAACATTGTCAAGTAAAATCGATAATAATCAAACATAAAGAAAAATTAAAGAACATGAAGACTTAAATTATAGGTCAGAATCATGGAGATATTCGTGCATATACGCTATAATTTCCTTGAAATGAGACGTAAAGGAAAGCTGGAAACAGAAAAACGAGTTGTAAAAACGATGATCATGATGTATTGCAGGAAAAAACATCACCAAAATAAACCGTGCGCCAGCTGTTCTGCCTTAATAGACTATGCTTGCCAAAGAATCGAATCTTGCCCCGGAAAAGAACGTAAGCTGTTTTGTTCGAGATGCCATATCCATTGCTACCATAGCGAAATGAGAGAACGTATCATGCTTGTTATGCGATATTCGGGTCCGAGAATGCTCTTTCGTCATCCGGTTATGGCAATCGCACACATGTTGGGAATTCACTAGCTAAAAGTCGCACGAACGAAAAGTACTTCCCATAGATATTAGAGAAAGCCAAAACGAATAAAGTTTTATCACGAAGGTTACCGAAACAAAACCAGAATGGTAGAATCCAGCAACCGAACTGCTTATGGTGAAAAGCGGTAATTAGTATCTGAAATATCAATGTTGGGTATTCTTAGTGTCGTCGTCTTTCTTCTTTTCGTTTTGCTGTTCGCTCGAACGCTCGTTTTCATTCTTTTCGAGAAATTGACCAACTTGAACGTCACAACAATAGGGTCTTTTTCTAAATAGCTTGGTGATAATGCTTGTTTTTTGTGTTTCCATACCAACCGCTCCTACACTAAATCTAACAAAAGTCGGGCGTACAGGCTAGCTCGGTCTTTCGCTTTGCCTATTTGCACCTGATTGCTATTCTGCAATTTCATGTATGATTTACAGGCGGTTTAATTACTATTGAAAATGCCTACAGTATTTCTTGACAACAGCAACTCATCATGCAATTAATTAGTTGATTTTAAAACCAACTAATAAAGAGAAACTTTAATACCCTTACTAGGGAGATACACTATTCGATGAAACTTACCAAGAAAGTAAACCGGTCGCTTATCCTGCGAGAGCTATGGCTGCTTAGAAAAACAAGTAGGGTAGAAATAGCCAAAAGACTTGGCCTTGATAAATCGACGATCTCACAGGCGATCCACGAATTGATAGACAAGGATGTGGTCGTCGAATTCGAAGAGGGAGCCGCGGGGCCTAGAGGTGGAAGAAAACCGACCTTTATCAGTCTCAATACAGCTTACGGATGTGTATTAGGAATTGAGTTCACCTATGAGACATGCATCGTAGTTGCAATCGATATGATCGGCTCTATTGTCTACGAAACCAATATTTCTACAGAAAAAAGAGATCGGATTTCGTTGACAAGCCTCATCATGAACGTGCTCGAGTCTTGTGTCGGGACATTACATAAAAATGGTCTTGTTGTACTAGGAATCGGAGTAGGAATACCCGGCGTCGTACATAAAGAGAAACAGACGATACGATACTCGGCACCGTTAAACATACGATCCCAATACGATTTTTCAAAGGAAATCGCATCGAGATTCTTAATTCCTGTCGTTATTGAAAACGATGCGAACGCGTGCGTATGGGGCGAACTTGCTAATCATCGACAAAACGGACTAAAGGATTTTATCTTTCTCCTGCTTCAGGCTCGCTGCGGCTGTCAAAAGACAAGCAGTCAAGTAGGGTTCGGTATCGGACTGAGCATGAACGGGCATGTTCATTACGGACATCAGTATTCTGCAGGCGAGTTTCGAAGCTTATTCTGTAGTGAGTCGGTTCGCGGACAATTTTCTCTTTCTGACGTTGACCTGGCAGCTATATTCGAAAACCCGCTGCTTGGAGAACGATTTCTGGCAGAACTTTGTTCTCAGGTCGCCATTATCGTGAACACGCTGAATCTCAGCCATGTCTTTTTCGGCGGCTCGTTTGAAATGCTTGGTTCCAGGGTGAAAGAAATCATGGAGAGAGAAATTCGCAAAAACTGGCCGTACCCATATGATGATGACCTGGAAGAATCTATCCATTTTTCTTCGTTCGGGTATCAGGCTGTTGCGTACGGCGTTGCATCAATGATGCTCGATACGCTATTCGGTGACGTCGAGCTGCTGGAAAGGCGTGATGTTAGTAAAAGGATCTTAACAGAAGGTAATTCTTTGAATGAATACGTACGTATCGTTACGTAAGGAGGTATGTAGTATGGAAATTCTTCACAACCATATCGGGTTTCGCCCCAAATCAAGCAAAATCATGATCGTGCAAACCGGCGATACTCCAAATAAAGATAGTTCATTGTACGCAGAACTATTCGGTATCGGTATTGAAAAACCGTTGATGAAGTTGTTTCCGGTCTCTAGTGGTTCAGTTCCCGGCTGGAGCAACAGATACTTCTATCGTTTCGATTTCTCGATGTTCGACGAACCTGGCTCGTATCGTTTTTGTGTCCACGGTGAAAATAAGAACGAGTACGGACAACCGTTTTACATCTCCGAAGATATAGCTGATTCGGATATGATGAGCGATATACTGTTCTACTTAAAAGGGCAGCGCTCGAGCGGTCGGTGGGATGAGGCAGACAGAAGCGTCCCTTTTTACGGAGGGAGGCAAGGTACGGTCGATGTTCACGGCGGTTGGTTTGACGCTTCCGGTGATTACAGCAAGTATCTATCCCATCTTTCATACGCAAATTATCTGAACCCTCAGCAAATTCCGCTTACCGTGTGGGTGCTGACGCAGTTGGGTGAAATGTTTGCCCGTCATGACGTCCATAAAGGTTCGCTGCTGGAAGAGCGCGCATTTGAAGAAGCATGGTGGGGTGCCGATTTTCTGATGCGGATGCAGGATCCTGAAGGATACTTTTATACCACCGTGTTCGATGTATGGAATAAAAAGAGCGAAGACAGGATGATTTGTGCGTTTAAAACACAAAAGGGATATCGTCTCGATTCGTATCAGGCAGCCTTCCGCCAAGGCGGCGGCATGGCTATAGCTGCATTGGCGAGAATTGCGCGCATATCCAGAAACGATATCCCCTCAGATGGATTTACCCCTTCTGAATGTTTAGTTGCTGCTATAAAAGGCTATCGGCATCTGCTTGAACATAATCAGGAATATCTTGATAACGGTAAGGAAAACATCATTGATTGTTATTGCGCGTGTATTGCTGCTCTGGAATTACTTGAATCAACCAATGAAGAATTTTACATAAAAGAGTCGAGGTCTTGGATCGAAAAACTAGCGCAGTATTACGATGACCGGCTGAAGGGATGGAAGGTGGAGATAGGATTGGACAGACCGTTCTATCATGCATCTGATTCGGGATTGATAATCGTAGCATTATTGCGATATCTCTCGATTGAGTCTGACAAAAAGCGTAAACAACCCGTAGCGAGAATCGTCATTACATCGATAGAGAACGAACTCGAACGCGTTGATTCGGTGTACAATCCGTTTGGATTATCGAGACAGCTGGTTCAGGCCGTCGGTGACAAACGCATCCGCGAATCCTTTTTCGTTCCGCACGACAACGAAAGCGGGTACTGGTGGCAAGGTGAAAACGCACGACTGGCTTCGATGGTCTGTGCCGCACATATGGTTGGTGAATCATCGTTAACATTAATGTTGGATGCCGGATATGATCAGGATGCGCCGCAACGGGCAACACAGCTGTCAAAGCGATTATCGCAATTTGCCGATGCCCACTTCGATTGGATTTTAGGTTGCAATCCGTTTGACATGTGCATGCTGCAGGGCTATGGAAGAAATAATCCGCGCTACGAGCTTCATAAACCAAACGCTCCCGGCGGAATCTGCAACGGTATCACTGCCGGATTTAGAGACGAGAACGATATCGATTTTCTCCCGTCTGAACTCAAGGGAAGAGGCGATCACATTTGGCGATGGGGTGAGCAATGGATCGTGCATGCAACATGGTTTGCCATGGCCTTGGCGATGCGTATGAAGTGACCGTCAACGCATAGATAATCGAAAAAGTCTTTTCTTTTAAGATGGACCGTATTCTTCGTGCTATAATCAACACTAAGCACGAAGCGGTACGTGATGGGCCGCATCGACAGGATTGAAACTACCTTAGGAGGATCTGTCATGCGTAGGTTTCTCGTGTGTTTATTTACTCTGACCTGTATTCTTTTTCCCTTGCTCGCCCAAGAACATCAGCTGGTCGGCATCTGGGTCAGTACCGATGGTAAGACCACCTATGAGGTTATCGATGGATTTAAAGCCAATAGCGGTGCGGTATTAGCCGTTGAATCAGGTGTCGAGACGGATCTTGGGTCTTGGAAATATAAAGACGGCTCTTATGTTATGCAAGTAGGATGGTATTCATACGATGTGACGTTCGTAACCGAAGATGTAATGCAATTTGGTCGCGATGCCTTCAAGCGTTCCGAAAAGATAGAAGAAACCGGAATTGTTTCGATAAAGACTGATGAACAAGCTTTTATACATACGCTTGGTTCCTATTCCTGGCTGGATGGTGAGGATGGGAAAACGGTGTTATTTCGAACGACCTTCTCTAATGACAGCGGGGTTCAAGAGAAATTTTCGTCAGATGGTACTTTATACGAGCTTGAGTCCTGGGCAATAGGGTCGGGCGTATTAAAAATCGGCAGCACTACGCTCGTCGATTCCCGTGTCTCTGACCGATATTTGATCGGATTAGACCAGTATGATAACTTTGTGGTGTATAAATGTCTCGGTGATGCCGATGAAGTCGATAGAACCAGTTTAAAAAATGAACGCGAAGCTTTTCTGGCAGCTCTTACCACAGACGGATGGTTTACCACAAACTATTATTCCGGTCCTACCATTCACCGTTTCAGACCGATCGAGAGCGAGCTGAAAGGTCGGGTCATACAAATAAGAGACAATGAACTTTATAGCTGGAGCGTATGGGAATATTCGCCGGGCACGGGAACGATCAAAGTAGGATATACCACCTACACCGGCGCAATTCTGGTCGGTGACACGATAGCGTTCGTAGAGAGTTCCGGTAATCAAGAATTCTATCGGAGACTACCCGGTGGGGAAAATCATCGGTTTACCGTTGGCGATGTCGTCGGTGTTCCTCTTTCAGAGACAAACATCGATAAAATCAGCAGTATATTAAACGGACAATTTCAATCGGGTGAGTATGTCTATACATTCGACTTTTCTGATAATAAGCTAAACGGCTATGTCCATAAATTCACTACCGAGCCGTTCAAGGTCATCGGCAATAAGTTTACCAATAATATCATCGGTAATTCAGAGCGGTTGTGGGCAGTTGAAGACATTGTGGTGTTTGACGAACGAAACGTCTTGAAGAGAGATACTCAAAAGGTATGGCTACAATCGATAAGTAATGAAGAATCCGAAGCACTTCAGCAGCAGGCTAAGGATGCATCTCAATCGTTTTTGGAAAAACATGTAGTGGTACGTATTCGGACTAAAGACGGCAAAACTATAGATGTCGAACTTCCAGTATCCAGCTTTTCTGACATTGTCGATCTGACGTTGCTTGTCGAATGAAAAAGATGAAAAATTGAGGATTCATATGAAAAGATTACTGTTGTTTATAGTAGTTTTTATGTTGATTTCAACCGGATGCAGTCTCGGCTGGCATACGAGAACACTTCCGAACACCCCTCCTCTGGCAACCGAATTGCCGGTTGTCCCTGATCATGTAGAACGGATTCAACGCTTTGGCGTAATCCAAAGCGGAGAAACTAGTTTTTTCCATTCAGGAATTGATTTCACACCGAAGCAAAACATGAGCCAACCGATGGGTGTCTACGCAATTGCACCTGGAATCATAACCGAAATCAACAAAGATACAAAACAAGGTTTCGATGCTTCAAACGGTGCACGCAACTTTAGTATCACCATGTATATTTCCAAAGATATTGCCGTTATCTATCATTTTGAAGCAGCTCTGGATCAGGATGATCATGCATTGACTTTAGCAGAAGTCGAACAACTTATTCTCGTCGATCAATGGCAGTATGTCGAAGCAGGTACACTCATCGGTCGTCTTCCTTGGCGTGATGACGGAACACACCTGCACTTTTCCATTGCAAGAGATGCTAGTGAATCCACCACCATGCCGTGTCCTCTCGGGTACTTCGATTCCTCTAGGGCAGAAGAATTCGAATTGTTCTATGATCAATTATCATCGGATACGCTAAATCTCTGCGGAGAACCCGAATAAAAGAGGTAAATGACAAGCAGGACCTTTACATCTCCTATTGCGATAAAGACGTGATTTAATTCCGACTTGAAGCGTTGAAAACCAATTAGCTGATAGAAGAAGCATAGCATGCAGTACAAAAGCATTCTCAAATCGATCAGCACTGAAATTATTGAAATCTATCACGTGGGTAATAAAGTATATCCAGCAGAACCGAACATCCAGAATGTAAAAGTCATCGCGGGAAAGGGGCAACCATCGAGTCGGTGTACGATTAGAATCGGGATCGTTTACCCTGATTGTCCCTAAGGTAAAACGAACCAACAAAACTCAGCTTCGTCGAATGTTCGAATTCGACGGATTGCATTTGACCAGCAATGCTAAACAGGAGCCTGAATCCTCGGTAAGAGCATTCATGTTGTTATAATCTGTTTTTGTATAAGCTTCAAAGTAAAACTAAAGGAGCGCCGGGGTATAAGCAGCGCTCCTAAAACCTAATATTTTAGGATGTTTATTGATAAAGAGTTATAAATCTTCGAGCGCGTTAAGAACATTGATTCCGTTCACCTCGACTTTAATAGTTTCCTCATATTCATTTTCTTGACCGAGGTTGTGTGTTCTTGTTTGCATCACGATATGAAATGATTCGCCATCTATCTCCATGGTAACATCGAGATTGTTGGTTAGGGTTGTTCCTGAAACACTGACAGTATGCGAACCAGTAAGAATTACTTCTCCTGGGGTTGTATTTGGATTGTCATCAACAGCTGCCAAATCAAAATTGTTCCACTGTACATCGATATCGTCATTTAACATATCTGAAGTGCCGGTCATCCCGGGAACAGGATCTGGTGCTGATTCTGATTCATAGTAGAGTTCTGCAGACCAAACGTAAAGAACTCCTACTAACGCAACTCCTGCTAATTCTTGTTCGGTATAGTCCGGGATTGCAGGACATCCTGTCGTCATCGATATAATCAACACAATCGAAATGAGAAAAATTAGTACCTTTTTCATAACGTCTCCTTTTTTGAATGTAATGGTTGCTGGGTACGAATGAAGTAATACTTTGGAGCTTCGTTTTCCCAATGTAATGTGCAAGTTCTGAGCCCCGAAATTCTTTTAATTACCTCCATATGTATATAATAAAACCTTTATATATAGTTACTCTATTTATGTCATTTTGAAAAATAGCCTTTGCATTGCATAATACGAGTGTCACGACAATACAGATTAAGAATTTGATGATTTCGGGTGGCTATATGCTTGATAAACATACCAAACACGCCTTTACCAGTCATGTGAAAAGACATGAAATCATCATCAGACTTAATTTTGTTTCCAGAGTTCTTTGAGTTCGACTCCGTTAACTTTATAGGTTGCGACCTCATCCGTTGCTAATCCGTCCTGTCCGAAATTATGTGTGACATAGTACAATTCGATGGTTATCGGAAGGTCATCTACGGTTAACGTGATATTCAAATCATACGTAAAATCCGCTCCGATAAGGGAAACTGAGTGTGAGCCATCTAGTATGATATCTCCGGCATCCTCGGTATTGGAAGGATCGACGTTTGCGGTAAAATCAAAATCATCCCAAGTAACATTAACATTGTTATCAATCATATCGACGGTTCCAGACATTCCGGTGAAACTACTTCCAGAAGCTTCATATGCAACCTCGGCCATTCCCACGTACATCCTGGCAGAGGTGCCAAAAAGCAAGAGTTGGTTATTGGAAAGTTTCATCGGGGCGTTGGCTAGATTACTTTTATTAGCCGGTAGTTGAATATTATTTTCATTATTATCTGCCGGTTGGGTTGTAGTGTTTTTAACCGAACAGCCAGCAAAAACGGATAAGATAAAAACTATTAAAATGAACATGATCAGTACTTTTTTCATAACGTCTCCTTGATAAACTAATTGATGCGGGATACGGATGAAGTAATACTTTTATTTTTTGTAGTAGAAGTGCAAAGAAGTGACATTGGATTGAGCGGTTCGATGAATCGCGTCTATATGTATATAACAATCCTTTATGTATTGTTACATTAAATATAAGGTAATGCAAATGGTAAATATTCAATTGCTGCCTTTATGAATATTTCAAGTATGATGTCACCGCGTGATACATATAATCGACTTCAACTTGCAATCCTTTACATATCGGTTATCATTATAACTATCACAACTAAGGGAGTGTCACGGTGACGCAGCTACATCGGCGGTGTATAGGCATCTTTACCGCGTCTCTTGACGACGGGTACCAGTCTACGGTTTGGCATGCAATCGAGCAGGAAGCCCATAACCGGAACTTCAGTACCATTTCGTTCCTAGGTTCTCGTCTTGGTTCACCGATTGCATCAGAAGCATCGTCGAATCTTGCATACCATCTTGCTAGCGAACGTAATATCGACGGCCTTATCATTATTTCCTCATCATTGGCAACGTTTTTTACCTCGCGGGACCTGAAAGATTTTTTTGCTCCATGGGAATCACTTCCGAAGGTCTCGGTGGGTATGCGTATACCCGGGATGTCTGATATCACTGTCGAAGGTTCGAAGGGTATTTCTGAATTGATCGATCACCTAATAAATGTGCACGGCCGAACCAATTTTGCTCTGATTGGAGGACCCGAGATTCACGACGAGGCCATCAGTCGAAAGCAGGCTGTCGTAGAAACACTCGAATCACACTCACTGTCGCTCGATCCTCGATTATCCTTTTTCGGTACATTCACCCAAGATTCGGGAGTTCGGGCAATAGAAACTTTTATAGAAAGTGGTCTTCCGTTCGATACCGTTGTCTGTCTGAACGACCGGATGGCCCAAGGTGCGCTCGATGAATTGGCCAAAAGAACTATCCGAGTTCCCGATGATGTATCGGTTATCGGATTCGACGGACTTGAAG
>JAAYDK010000253.1 GCA_012729295.1 Spirochaetales bacterium
AAGGACCTTGTGCCGGATCATTTGATTTTTCTTTTGTTCGTCAACAGCTTTTGCCGATTATCGAAGGAAAGGGGGGCGGAAGGCCGCCCTTATGGCAGGGTGCGGGTACAAAGTCGGATCAGATATCATTGTTTTTACAAAAATTCATTGAATTATTTTCTCGCGAGGATCTGGCATGAACACTCCTCAGAAAAAAAAGCAGGATAATAAACTGCATCTGTTCAATACTTCTTGGTTTGATGCAAAAGGAGATTTGGACTGGAGACAAATTATTTGGAAAATGGTGCTTGTTGCCGTGTTCTTTCTCATTGTCTATGCCATAGGCATGTATTTTGTGAGGGATGAATACCTCAGTATTGCAGAATGGATTAGCAGCCACCTAGGATGGTTTGGGGTTGCTGTGTTTGTCTTTTTAACCGATATGTTTATAGTTCCGTTAAGTATCGACATGCTGTTCCCTCTCACATTTGACTGGCCTGCAGCTCCATTGCTGCTGACAATGTCGATTGCCTCATCATTAGGAGGATACAGTGGGTACTGGATTGGCCGATTGCTCGGGAAATTGCCGTTTGTAAAGCAATTCACCTCACATTTCAGTGAAGACGGAGAACGTATGATTAATAATTACGGAGTCTGGGCGGTGGTGATAGCCGGAGTTACACCGGTTCCATTTTCGTCGGTGTGCTGGATGGCGGGTATGGTTAAGATAAACTACTGGTGGGTGGCGTTGGCAACACTATCTCGATTTCCGAGGATGATTATATATTATGTAATTATCAGAGGCGGGCTGAGCTTTATCGTCTAAGATTATTTTGGGGAATCGTTGAAAGAATATGTTTGATCGATTCCTGCAACATCTGAGAAACACGACGTGCACGTTGCGGTGCATCGCCGACATAATCTTCAGTATGCATCGATAGTAGTATCTGCTGAACATCGAGATATTCAAGAATTTCAGCATCGTGGGACAACATTTCGATAAGCGGATTATCTTTACCCTGCTGTACAGCGTCCCAAGCGACAAGACTGTGTTGTCGTATTACTTCGTGCATATGCTGACGATCAGCACCTTTGCGTCCCAATTCCATCAACAGCCGCTCGCTCGATGCAAACACACCCCATATCTTTAAATTACGCTCGATTTGAGCACGATGGATTCGCATCTGGGAAACAATATGGCTAGTGCACATTAATGCTTCTTCTATTGCCATGAACATTTCCGGAAGCACTACGCGGCGGTTTGCCGAGTCGTCCAGAGTTCTTTCTAAAAAAGAATGGGCTGCATTTTGCCACAGAACATCGCACTGGGATACGACGAATCTGCAAAGCGAATCGATTTTTTCCGATTCGATCGGATTTCTTTTAAAAGGCATCGCTGACGATCCGACCTGTTTTTCTCCAAACGGTTCACTCCATTCGCCGATGGCAGGGCTCTGTAAGAGACGTACATCGATGGCAAACTTATAGAGCGTTTGCGCTAAACCCGCTAAGGCAGCACCCAATTGCCAGTCCTGCTTGCGCGGGTATACTTGCGTTGCTGCCTCGAAGGCACCAAGGTCGAGTTCGTCCATCACCAGGCGTTCCATTTCTCGGGCGTCCATACCCGACCCTTGCAGCAAAACGGTGTAGGAAGCGGAGCTACCAACAGCCCCCTTCATTCCTTTGCCGCGCAGTGATGAATATATCGTAGTAAGGTTGGTGATATCTTGAAGCAAATCTTGGGCGGTTTGTGCCAAACGATATCCTACCGTAGTGATTTCCGCAGGTTGGATATGGGTGAATGCCATACACGGGGTATCTGAAAATGCTACGATTTTTTCAATAAAACTCTCGGCCACCGCTTTTACGTGCTTTAGAATAATCGCAAGAGCTTCCTTTTGTCTGATTACATCCATATTGTCCAATGCATCCATACTGGTAGCTCCGAGATGAATGATTGAACCGCCAATAGGACATTGTTCGGCATAAGTCTTAATCTCTGCCATGAGATCATGCCGTATGGTTTTTTCTATTTCCAGCGAACGGGGAATATCGATATCGTCTTTATGTGCGTATAGATCGTCCACCTGTGCTTGAGAAACTAGGCCGGCTTTACACTGCGCCTTCGCCAATGCAATCCATACACGCCGCAAAAGAGTTCGCTTGCGGTGCTCTGACCAAATGGAACGCATTTCTTCCGATCCATACCTCCATGAAAATGGCGATATGAACGTCTGGTGGGAAAAATTCGTTTCCATTTACGGCTCCTTATGATCGGTTCATGATAATGATCTGGTCCC
>JAAYDK010000434.1 GCA_012729295.1 Spirochaetales bacterium
CTCATAGGTGCTCTATTCATCATTCTCGAATTACTCTTTGCCGCCTTTGTAACACGCACGATTTCAAAACCTATCGTCAATCTCTCCGATTCGATGCGAAAGGTGGGTAAAGGTGATTATTCTTTACGTCTAGCAAGAGATAGCCACGATGAAATTGGCGATTTAGTCGATTCTTTTAATCATATGCTAGTCGAAACTTCATCATTGATGGAACAGATTTATCAACAAAACAAACGAGAGCGGGAGTTGGAATTACTTGCTTTACAGTCTCAGATTAAACCTCACTTTCTCTACAATTCCCTAGAGACGATTGCGTCCCTGATCCAGTTGGAACAACAAGAACAAGCATTTGAGTTGATTAAAGCAGTTTCGCTCTTTTTTAAAGGAGTCCTGAGCAAGGGGAAACCGATTATTACCATAGCTGAAGAAATCGAAACTATCAGATACTATATGGCCATTCAGCAAACCAGATACCCCAATAAGCTCACCTATGCCATCGATATCGATGAAGAACTGCTAAAGCAACCAATTGTCAAGCTTACACTGCAACCGTTGGTGGAAAACTCAATCTACCACGGCTTGAAAGCAATCCATGACAAGGGGATGGTCAGAATATCGGGCTGGAGGGAAAACGACGTTGTCCGTCTGCGGGTATTCGATAACGGAGCAGGCATCTCACCAGAGAAAATGAATGAATTAGTCGACGAGAATGGAAATATCATGACCGAATCAGGCGGATTCGGTATCAGCAGTGTTGATCAGAGAATAAAACAATACTTTGGCAATCAGTACGGCGTTACAATTTCCAGTCGTCATAATTTTTGGACTCAGGTACTCGTAACGATACCATACTGACGGAGGGTATATGGGAGCTTTGGTAAAAATCCCTACCATCATCATCGATGATGAAGCACTGATTAGAAGTTTGATCAGAAAGTCAGTCGATTGGGAAGCCTTGGGTTTTACGATTGTTGCTGAAGCCGACAACAGCGAAGATGCACTGCGCCTCGTCAGGGAGATGGAGATCCTTTTGGCGATTGTCGATATTAATATCCCATTTATCAATGGATTGCAGCTTTCTAAGCAATTACGCCAAATCAACAGCAACCTTTCGATAATCATTCTTACCGGCTACGAAGAGTTCAGTTATGCCCAAGAGGCTATCAGAATAGGTGTATCAAATTATCTGTTGAAACCGCTCAATGTAAAAGAACTAAAAAACTCCCTTAAGCAGGTTCATCTCCAGATCGTCGAACGCCAGCAGGATGATTTTATCGAAACCCTCTGCAGCCAGCTTTCACTTGAAGGCGTGTTGAAGGCAAAAGAGGAATTTTTGCGGATATTAATAAAGCAGAGCAATCTGATTCCGTTGTCGACCCTGCAAAAAGGTGCTCAACTATTCGGATTGAACTTGACCGATGATTCGGTCAGGTTTTTCCAGCTGTATGTGATTCAAGTAACCGAAGTAGAAGCCAGGGGCAGACTCATCGATCATCTACGGCTTTCTCATTTTGAAAAAACATTTCCTCTGCTGCTTCATACTACCATCGATTATGAAA
>JAAYDK010000254.1 GCA_012729295.1 Spirochaetales bacterium
ATTAATCTTAAAACTTGCTTTTCCGAAACAACCTGTCCTCCTGCATTCACAAACGGTCCGCATAGCGCATCGCAAGCACACGACTCTTGAACCGCCCAAACTTTCAGAGACCGACACACATCAGATACCGACTTGCATTCTTCTTGGCCTGCAGCGAATGACAATACTAAGCGGACTGAAGCGAATACCAACATTTCTTTGTACGCATGGTATGCTTCGACAGCTTTTATGATGCGGGTCGGGGTTGAAGATCGCTCCAATCCTGTTGCAGTTACCTCTAAAGTAAACGATTCGCGATGCTGCTCGAGTAAGTTTCTCCCGTATCGGATGAGCACCGTCTCATCATTATTCGCCGGAACTTGCGGCAGCTTTACGGCCTGAGCAGCTTTTGCCGTCCACAATCCCAACAGATCCATCGCATGCTCGATACTTTCCATCGTATCCGGAGCAAGATACTCGGTTTCTATGTGTTGGACTTTCACGGTACGCCGATCCCTATTATGGAATTTCCAGTCGTTGCGCTCCAGAGCATAACGGTTGTACATCCACCAATAGGCAGGCATCACGGTCAGGCAGTGGTCGTGCTCGTTGTACGAGATAAGCGAAAACGGTAAAGGAATATTGAGTTCGTTGGGGTAATCGCCTTTCACGATGATGGTAAAGGGAGCAAACGAACTGTTGTATTTAATCGAACTGGACAGGGCTGGCCAGAATCCACGTCTGGCTATGAGTTCTCCGTCATTTCCCCGTGTGTTATGGTTGCTTCCGATGTTTGCACCTGCAGCCATGTTCGACTGCCCCTGTACGAGTGCGGCAATCAAGAAAGAATTGTTATGGTGTTGTTCATGGAACGGAAATACGAGGGAATTGAGCACTTCACAACAGCTGATTGTCGAATTATCACCGAGAATCGAGTTGAGCAGTCTCGCCCCGTATTTCAGGTTGCTGTTATTGCCCATGATGAACCGTACGGCCTTCACGCCGTAGAACACGTGACAACCATAGCCGATAATCCCGTTGACCAGTTCTACCCCTTCCCCGATTTGCGACGGGGACGCTTCGCTGGACTTGATGGTTAGATTCTTAAGCTTATTAGCTCCTTTCACATAGGAATAAGGCCCGAAATAGACATCTTTGATGATGCGGCAGGATTTGATGACCGAGCGGTTGCCGATAACCGCATACCATCCGCGACGCCTGTCCTTAGTCTGATTGGTTAGTTCGACTAATCGATCCATCAATGCTTTCTTCTCGCGATACGTCGCCCATATCCATGCATCTGCACATATCATCGATTCGAATGGAAGTACTTTTCTGCCTTCGGCCTCGTTCATCAATCCGAGCCAGATCCTGACATCCTCGCTCTCTCCGTCCATGACGACGCCGATACCGAATTTTGCATGGTTCGTACAGTCGAGTTCGTCTATCCCGCTTAGTATGCTTTGTTCTCCGATGATGTAGTGCGAGATAAATCCGCAGCGATGGATAGAGGCATGGCGACCGATATCGCAAGACACGATATGGCTGTCCCGAACACCCTCGGGAAGGCAAAAATCATGGTATGAAGTCAGATATGGTTCCATCGAACCGATTCTCACCAATCCGTAGAATGCATTGTTGCGTATCAGACTTATATCGAATGGATCTTCTACCAAAAGATGGTTCCAATCTGCACAGACGTTACCTTGATCCTCCAGACGCTCGATTTCCTGTGTCGTCAGATGTCGCCAGAGAGCATTCCAATGTTCTATCTGTTGATCACGCAACCAATATTCGTCGTTCCCCTCGGGAATCTGCTCATCGTTAATAAAATGATATCCGTATTCGGTAATCGGAGTTCTCGGCATA
>JAAYDK010000255.1 GCA_012729295.1 Spirochaetales bacterium
GCCTCGAACAGTTCGGTTTCGTCTTCGAAGGAGACGAAATTCATGCTCTGTCCGGTTTTCGTCCATATCTCCTTTTGCGTAATCGGCCAACCGAGCAGCGTGACGCGCTTTTTTTCCCAAGAAGGAATATCGCAAGCCCTGATGCGCCGTATGGTGGCAATCTTACTCTTGTACAACATCAGTGGGTGGTGGCGGCGTAAAAAGCCCAATACGGAGAATTCTTCGTGCAGTTCGGCGTCGCTCGGAACCGAACGGACCACCTGAGTGCCGGTGCTCTTTCTAGGTAAAGGCAGTTTATGTTCTAAATCAAATAGTGACGGTTCTGCAGCCATTTCGTTCTTATGCAGGCAGGTGAGCAATATTCTCACTTGTCGATTACGCGGTATTCCTTGAGAAATCGAATCGAAAGCGCCTGCGGCAACTAACGAAACAACATCGTCGCGCGGCAACGATACTCGCCTTACGACATCATACAAGTCTTGAAACATTCCGTTTCTTTCTCGCTCTTCTACGATTATGGTCATCGATTGCCTTGAGAGATTTGCAATAGCCATCAATCCTATGATAACGGACGATCCTTTGGCATGATATCTGATGCGGCTGCAATTTATATCGGGACCTTCGATTGCCAGACCCATGCGGCGGGCTTCGCTGATATAGGCCTGGCTACGGTAATAGCCTCCCTGATTCGCCAGTACTGCCGCCATAAAATAAGCAGGATAATGAACTCTCAGATAGGCGCTTTGAAACGATACCATCGCGTACGATGCCGAATGAGGCTTGCAAAACGAATATCCGTCGAATGAAAGCATCATCGCCCACACTTCTTCGATGATGTGCGTATCGACTCCGTTTGCCATGCATCCTTCGTAAAATTGCTTTGCGAAGCGGCCCAGTTTTTCGGGTCCGGCTTTCTTAGCGATAACCTTGCGTAGCTTATCGGCGTCCGATTCGCTGAATCCTGCAAGGGCGACGGCAGTTTTAGACACGTCTTCCTGATAACAGAGTATCCCGTAGGTTTCGTTCAGGATGTAGGCAAGGCGGGGATGAAGGGCCTTCCACGGTTTGCCCTTCAGGCGTTCGACATATTCAAAGATATATTTATTTGCCGCTGGACGAATAATCGAAGAGTGGATGACGATGTGTTCAAAATCCCCCCTTCCTGTCTTTTTTTGCAATTGGCGCATTGCCGGGGATTCGATGTAGAAGACCCCGATGCTGTCTCCTCTGGCCAACGCCGCGATAGTGGGGGCATCTTCATGAGGCCGCCACGTAAACGCATCGATATCGATGCCGTCCTCTTTCAGATTCTGCAGCGCATCCCGGATTACCGCGAGCGACCGATTTCCCAGTAAATCGATTTTTACCAGTCCGGCCGATTCTGTTCCTTCTTTTTCCCAGGACAGCAAGGCAAAACCCTCGGCAGACTGTTCGATCGGAGCGTAGCGTGCAATCGGCTCGGGCGTGATGACCAATCCGCCGCAATGCATCGACAATCCCCGGGGAAGGCCCTCGATTTTTTTTGCCATGCTGAAGATGCGGATCCAGAGCGGATCGGAAAGCGCCTGCGAGTTTTGCTGTTCGAAAAAATTGCGTTCGATGCCGGTGATATCTGCATCGCAGATTCCGTATGCCTTAGCCGTCTCCCGCAAGGCACAGCGGCTTCTGAATCGATTGTGGTTGGCGACCCTTGCACAATGGTCGACTCCGAATCGGTCGATGACGCGCCTGATCAGAGCGTCTCGCTCATCCCATGCAAAATCGACATCGATATCAGGCGGATCGGGGCGGGATATGGTCAAAAATCGTTCGAAGTACAAGTTGTGCGCAATCGGATCGATATTGGTAATCCCAAGGCAATATGAAACGATCGATGCGGCACCCGAGCCGCGACCGCACGTGCGGTCCGCCATTGCCACGATGTCGTGCATTACGAGAAAATAGGGTGCAAACCCTTTTTTCTCGATAATGTCCAGTTCGTAATCGATGCGTCCCATAACCGCATCCGATACTTCTCCATAACGTCGTTCAGCACCTTCTAGTACGCGCTTGCGTAGCTCGTCTTTGCTCGAAGGTCCCTTGTAGTCTGGGAATATGAAGTGCTCGAATATCGTGTCGAAGCGGCATTCGTCGGCGATACGTTCGGTTCCCTCGAGTGCTTCGGGCCATGAGGAGCACCGTGCTTCCATCTCTGCAGGAGAATGAAAAAGGGCTCGACGATCGGCACAATCGTGTTCATTCAACGTTCCGATCGTCTTGCCCGATGCTATCGAACGCAATACGCGATGAACTTCATAATCTTCATCCGACATGAACAAAGCGTCCTCAAGTGCAGCCAGAGGGATGCGAAGACGTCTTGCACACGGTATGGCTCCGAGCGATCGTGGAGTAATTGCTGCATACAGGTGTGCGACATGTTCGGCCAATTGTTCAAGGGCTCCAGGATCTGCAGTCGCGATAACCAATCCATCTGAATCATGCTTCAGTGCATCGAGTAAAGAAAACGAAGAGTCTGTGCGTAGCAAAGAAAGTATAGTGCAGAGTCTTGAAAATCCCTGCCTGTTCTGTACGAAGGCGAACACCGATGATACTGAATCATCGATATGCAACATGAGTTCGGCAGATATGATTGGCCGGATGCCGGCTTCTTTTGCAGCTTCCAGAAATTCATGGACGCCGTACAGATTTTCCCGATCCGAGATGGCCAATGCCCCGACATTCCACCGCGAAGCCATGTCGACGATCGCCCCAGGGCTATGAATCCCGTACAACAATGAAAAAAAACTGCGTACGGCCAATATGCTACGCATAGAATAGTGTCGAGGCCAGAGTGACGGCCTGTACCCCGAAACGCAGACGCGCAGTGTCGACGGCGGATTGTACCCGTTCGGGACGGGTTGGCCCTTCGAAAGCAAACAGATCGGGTTCCCGTAGCGGTGCTTCAAGCCTGCTTGCCGTCAGAATGATGCCTCGAATCCGTACACGCCTGACGGCAGCCTTATGAAATGCCCGCATCGCCGCTCCGATTAGGTCTTTGTCAAGCGTCAGAAGTCTTCCAGTCCGTTCGTGGTTTTCCGAACGAACGCCGTCGGCATACAATACGGCCGCACCGACCGAGGCCGTACCGAGGCCCGCCTGGCGCAGTTCAAGACCGAGGTCCTCCATCGCACTTGTCACTGCGGCTTGTACGGCGCGATAATCGAGTATTGGTTCTGCAAAATCGATCGTCCTGCGGATGGTCCTGTCTGCTAGGTTGCCCGCAGATACCTTGCTCTTGTCGATGCCCCTGGCCGCATCGCGGAGGGCAAGACCTCTGTGTCCGAACAGTGCGATTGCCTCGTTGTCTTCAAGCTGAGCCAGCTCTCCGATCTCGCGCAGACCCGCCACCGATATGATACGGGCCGTAACGTTTCCGATACCCGGCAGCAGCAGTGCATCCTGAGGTGCGATGAAAGAAGCTTCTTCGCCTTCCCGTACGTAGGCGATTCCTCTCGGCCGTACCGCCCGTGATGCGATTTTTGCCACCAGCTTGTTCGATGCCACCGCTACCGACGGCTCAAGGCCGGTCTGGCTTGCTATTTCGTTGCGAATTCGTATGGCACAGTCGATATGAGGGCCGAAAAGCGCCGTGGTCCCCGCTAAATCGAGGTAGAGATGTCCTCCGGTATCGTTTTGGACGACCGGTGTGTACCGTGAGGCGACACCCTCCATAGCTTTATGTGCTGCATCGTAAGAACGCGGATCGGGAGGGAGTGTGATGAGACCCCTTACCAGCCGTCGAGCGGTAGCCAGAGGCATGCCCGCCGAAATTCCTTCTTCCCACGCACGCATGGATACCGCATGTACGGTTGCCCTGGCCGCGTCGGCTTTGGCTACGACGAACGGGACATTGGAAAGCGAGGTGTCTTTGGCTATCGCCACCGCTGCTGCAAAATTGGTGATATTAAGATGGACGATTCCTGCTTTACCGTTCATGATCCGGCTTCTTCCCCAACAATTCCAAAAGACTCTTAGCATTGGCGACAGCCTGGCCCCTTCGGTGATTGTTGAAATAGACTAGGATGGTCGCAACCTGCCGGGCGATAGCTTGTATCCGCTGTACCCACGAGGTCAGTTCTTGTTTGCTATAGAGATAATCGTATCTGGCAGCCGCATCCGAACCCCACCATGTCTCCTTATTCCTGCCGTGCAGCCTGATGTAGGCAAGCTCGGACGTGACGGTGTCTATGATGGGCGGTAGTCCGTTTAGTTCCGGTAGATCAAGCGATACGAGCGCCACCTTGCGTTCGCGGAGTGCATCGAACGTACGGTTGTTGTACCATTGTCCGTTACGAAATTCGGTGGCCAGCGGTAACGGGGCCAAATAGCGCAGCAGTGCATCGAGATAGCGCCTGCGATCTGGTTCGTAATGAAAGGAATAAGGGAACTGCAAGAGTACCGCGCCGAGTTTGCCTGTTTGCTGCAGCGGTTGTAGGGCTTTGCAAAACTCGTCGGCCTGCTGTTTCCACGCAGTCGGTTCGATTTTGTGGGTGAGCGTCTCATTAGCCTTGATCGAAAAGAGGATCTTTCCCTGCGATTGTTCGGCCAGATGAGCCAATTGTTCGGCCGTAGGCATCCGGTAATAGCTGAAATTCAGCTCAACCGTAGAAAACATTCCCGTATACAGGCCCAAATAATCCTTTTGCGTCGTGCCCTGGGGATATACTGGACCTACCCACTCGGTATAGCTGTATCCTGAAGTTCCAATCAGTATGTTCGCCATATCTACTATATACTATACAAACGTGTAGTAATCAAGATAATTTTAAAGATATTCCGCCTTTTGTGATACAAACGAATCAGTACCTTTTCATGGGTTTTAACAAAAAAGAAAGCTTGTAATAATTCCAAATTATGTGAATATAAACATATTAAATGCTATATAAAACGTCTTAAGTAGATAAATATATCCTTCTAATCTCAAAAAAATATTGCGTAATAGGTGATAAATGATAATATGTACGTAACATTGATCTTTATACATGTCTCATCATCAGCTGGTGAATCAATGGCACAACGATACGTTTGTCTAGGAGGTGTTCTGTGGATGCAACGAAGACTTTGCATTTCGACAGTGAGCCGTACGACGCGATTATCAATGCCAATAAGAACAACCCTGGTGCATTGCTGACCGTGTTGGAAGAGGCGCAAAAGATTACGCCCCACCAGTATTTGCCCGAACCGGTGTTGCGTCATATCGCCGAGCGAATGAACGTTCCGCTTTCGCGGATCAACTCAATCGTGACATTCTACTCATTTTTCAATCTCAAACCACAAGGCGATCACACGATTACCGTCTGTCGGGGGACTGCATGTCACACACGAGGGTCAAAGACCCTGCTTGAGGATGTGCTGCTTAAACTGGGAATCGACGCAAAATCCACAAACGCAAGTTCGTTCACCACTGACGACATGCGCTTTACCGTCAGAACAGTGGCATGTTTCGGACAATGTGCATTGGCTCCGGTCATTGCCGTTGACGAAGTCATATACAGCAATATGACCAGCGAGAAGTTGGAAGCTCTTTTGAAAAAGCTTACCGCAAGGAGGCCGAAATCATGAATGAACTTCTGAATTCACTAACCATACAAGGACGAGAGTCGCTTTCCCCGAAGACTGTCTCAATTGCAGTAGGTATGGGTACTTGCGGAATCGGTAACGGTGCCGATCAGTTATATGATGCTTTTGCAAAAGCGATAGAGGAGAAAAAACTCGCCATCAGTCTTCGCAAGGTAGGATGTATGGGCTATTGCGCTGCCGAGCCGCTGGTGAACGTGTACATTCCGGGCAAGCCGTTGCTGGTACTTCATAGAGTAATGAAGCGAGATGTGTCTGTAATTCTTCGTTCGTTGGAAAAGCAATCGATTCCCAAACGACTCATACTATGTAAAATTTCTTGCTGGGACCACCATAGCAGCATCAGCACCTTCGGCGAAGGCTATCCTGATGTCATCGAATGGAACGAAGTAGCGTTTTTCAGACGGCAAAAAAAGATGATACTGCGCAACGCGGGATTAATCGACCCCGAGTCGATTGCAGAATCTTTGGCAGTCGGCGGGTATTCGGCCTTTTTTAAGGCTGTTACGACCATGAAAAGCGAGCAGGTCATCGATGAGGTCAAAACCGCCAAATTACGTGGACGGGGAGGTGCGGGATTCTCTACAGGAATCAAGTGGGAATTGTTGAGAAAAGCTTCCGGAGATAAAAAGTACATCATTTGCAACGCTGATGAAGGTGATCCCGGTGCCTACATGAACCGCAACGAAATCGAAAGTGATCCGCATTCGCTTATCGAAGGGATGCTCATCGGTGCATATGCGATGGGCGCAAGCGAAGGCATCATCTACATCAGGGCAGAATACCCGCTGGCTGTAGAACGATTAACAAAAGCTATCGATCAGGCGCGTTCTGCCGGGTTGCTTGGTAAGGAAATTTCCGGTACTTCGTTCCGCTTCGATCTCAGTATCGTGAAAGGAGCCGGTGCTTTTGTCTGCGGTGAAGAGACTTCACTCATGGCATCGATCGAGGGTTTTTCGGGAAGAGCCCGTCCGAGACCACCGTTCCCAGCACAGAAAGGATATTTGGGATATCCCACCAATATTAATAACGTCGAGACTTGGTGTAATGTTCCGATCATCATCGGTAAAGGAAGTGCTTGGTTTATCAAGACAGGAACGGATAAAAGTCCGGGGACAAAAGTATTTTCACTTGTCGGTAAGGTAAAAAATACCGGATTGGTCGAACTTCCGCTGGGAGAGCCTTTATCAACCCTCGTATACGAGATAGGGGGGGGAGCTCCCGGAAGGGAAAAACGGATAAAAGCAGTACAATCGGGAGGGCCTTCGGGCGGATGTATTCCTGCAGATAAATTCGATACGCCTGTCGATTACGAATCGCTGGCTGAAATAGGCGCCATCATGGGCTCGGGCGGAATGGTAGTCTTAGACCAAGACAACTGTATGGTCGACACTGCTCGTTATTTCATCGAGTTTACCCGTAACGAATCGTGTGGCAAATGTGTTCCCTGTCGAGAAGGATTAGCCCAAGAACTGGAGTTGCTCAATCGAATCGTGCAGGGCACCGGGACTGAAGAAGAGTTGGAATTGATGGAACGGCTCGGTCAGTCAATCAGCGATTCTGCATTATGCGGATTTGGCCAGACTGCTCCGAACCCGGTTCTTACAACTCTCAAGTACTTTAGAAAAGAATATGAAGAGCATATCCATCGCAAACACTGTTCGGGAGGAATTTGCGAAGCATTGTTCGATGCACTCTGTGTTAATTCGTGTCCGATGCATATGAATATCCCCGCTTATCTGGAAATGCTTAAGGAAAATCGGCTTGAAGAAGCGTTCGAGTCAACGATTCGCGACAATCCGCTGCCTGGTACGATCGGACGTATCTGCCACTTCCACTGCCAGATGCGCTGTCGACGTGAAACTGTAGACGAACCGGTCCATCAAGGAGAAATTCATCGATATCTTGCAGACACCATGTACAAAATGGGTCGCGAACAACAAATCTACGATATTCTGATTAAGGAGAAACTACCTGCAACCGGAAAGAAAATTGCCATTGTCGGTGCAGGTCCTGCCGGGTTGACCGCTGCATTCTATCTGGTGCGCCTCGGACATGAGGTAGTAATCTATGATGCAAATCCGAAAGCAGGCGGAGTGCTTCGCTACGGTATTCCTGCATATCGTCTGCCTAGGGAGATTTTGGACAAAGAACTACAGCTGTTTAAGAAACTTCAGGTTAAATTTATCTTTAACAAACGACTGGGAACCGACATTCACCTCGAACAGCTTAAAGCACAGTATGATGCAGTGCTGCTGGCAATCGGAGCCTATGAGCATATCGACTTATCGATTCCGGGAGCCGAGTTGAAACAAGTTGTCCAAGGCACCGAATTCTTGGATAACCTTGAGAAAAAACGGCCGGTAAAAGTAGGGAAACATGTCGTCATCATCGGCGGTGGTAACGTCGCCATCGATGCTGCCCGATCGTTGTGGAGACTGGGTGCTTCTGTAACAGTCGTCTACAGACGCTCGAAGGATGCGATGCCTGCGAACAAGCTGGAAATCGAGGAAGCCGAAGCAGAAGGTATCAAGTTCGTATTCTTTGCTGCTCCGCTTTCAATCAAGGCAGATCGAAAGCAATCGGTCAGAGCACTTGAGATCATGGAGATGGAAGGCGGAACCTTTGATACTTCTGGTCGGCGCCGGCCAGTCGAAACCGGAAAAACACGTGACATCGAATGCGACATGATCGTAATAGCTGCAGGAGAAAAAGTCGACAGCGGCCTGCTCGAGCGGCAGAAAGTGGCTACAACCAAACGCGGCACTGCTTGTGTCGACAGCTATACCTATCATACCGGCACCGACAAGGTTTACGGTGCAGGCGATACGGTCAGCGGTCCATCAACAGCAGCCGAAGCTATGGGACTGGCACGCGAAGCAGCAGCATCGATCGATGTGGACCTGATGGGTATAAAACGATTCGACAAGCTCTTTAAGGAATTTTCCTTCAGCCACGAGCCTCCGAAAGAGATAGTGATGACAAAACAAACGACCACAAGACATCTCGACGTAGATTCGCGGAAAGGAAACTTTGAAGAAATTAACAAGGGCTATATGGGAGATCAGGCAAGAATCGAAGCTACAAGATGCTTGCGGTGCGATATCAGACTGGCGGGTAGGGGGTAATGCAATGAATGAAGAAATCATCAACGTGACGATCGATTCAAGACGCATAGCTGTAAAACGCGGGACGACGATTCTCAACGCGTGCCGTGCAGCAGGGATACAGATCCCTACGTTATGCCATATGGATGATGTTTCTACGAACGCATCGTGCGGAATTTGTGTAGTGGAAGTGAAAAATTCCAAACGGCTCGTACGGTCTTGTACCTATGCCGTATGGAATGATATGGAAATTTATACGAATACCGAGCGCGTAAGAAAAGCCCGCAAGACGAACTTGGAATTGATACTCGCCAATCATCCGCTTGACTGTCTAAATTGTGATCGAAACCAAAATTGCGAACTACAAAGCCTTGCTTATACGCTAGGAGTACGTGAAACCCGCTTCCCGCGAACGAAAGCATTCGAATTACCGTTGGACACCTCTTCGGTGGCTTTGGTAAGGGATCCCAACAAGTGTATCCTGTGCGGGCGGTGCGTGGCGGTATGTGCAGAAATGCAGACCGTGCACGCAATCGACGTCTCCGGAAGAGGTTTGGAAAGTAAAGTCACTACATTCCTTGACAAGGGCTTGGGCAATGTTGCCTGTACCAATTGCGGACAATGCGCGTTGGTCTGTCCGACAGGAGCAATCGTCGAAAAATCTGATGTAGAAGCCGTCTGGAAAGACTTGTCTAATCCCGATTTGGTTACCATCGTTCAAACGGCACCTGCAATCAGAGTTGGTATCGGCGAAGCAATGGGGATGAAAGAGGGAGCGCTGGTAACCGGTCAGATGGTTGCCGGATTGCGCCGACTCGGATTTAAAAAAGTATTCGATACCCAATTTACTGCCGATTTAACCATCATGGAAGAAGGGCATGAGTTTATCAAGCGTGTTTCTACTGGCGGAACTCTTCCCATGATTACCTCATGTTCGCCAGGATGGATTAAATTCATAGAACACTTCTATCCCGAACAGCTCGATCACTTGTCTACATGCAAATCGCCGCAACAAATGTTTGGAGCAGTTGCTAAAACTTTCTATGCTGAGAAAACTGGAATTGATCCGAGAAGATTAAGAGTAGTGTCGATCATGCCGTGTACTGCCAAGAAGTACGAGGCTGGTCGAAGCGAGATGGACGGCGCGTTCCATTACTGGAAAGAAAAACTATCACTTACAGAAGAAGAACGTTTTGCAGACGTCGATTATGCTTTGACGACACGCGAACTGGCAAGAATGTTTAAGGAAATCGGCATTAGTTTCGAACATTTGCCTGAAGAAGCCTTCGACAGCCCGTTAGGTGCTTCAACAGGAGCAGCCGTCATCTTCGGAGCGACAGGCGGGGTGATGGAAGCTGCGCTTAGAACTGTCTATGAAGTGCTGACCGGGAAAACGCTTACACAAGTAGATTTTACTGCGGTGCGCGGTATGGACGGAATACGGGAAGCAACGGTAGACATCAACGGTAACCCGGTAAGAGTTGCAGTCGGCCACACCCTGAAGAATGCCAGGACGCTACTTGAGCAAATCAAGGCCGGAACCAGCCCGTATGCGTTTATCGAAATCATGACCTGCCCGGGCGGATGTTTGGGAGGAGGAGGACAGCCGATTCCGACAACGTGGGAAATCAGACAAAAACGTGCTCAGTCAATTTATCAGGAAGATATCAATCTTGGTATCAGAAAATCGCACGAAAATCCTGAAATTCAGGCGTTGTACAAAGATTTTCTCGTAGAACCGCTCGGCGAGCACTCTCATCATTTGCTGCATACTTCCTATACTGCAAGAGGCGTATATTGAAGAGACGATGATACAATTACTCACGATAC
>JAAYDK010000256.1 GCA_012729295.1 Spirochaetales bacterium
AACCAAGATTATCACAATCCATCTTTTTTTATTCATGGCGGCATTGTATCATTATCTAGAGTCAGGTAGCAATAAGAATTATTTATACGGCCTTCATGCATGAGAAGGCCGTATGGACAATAAAGTTTTACAAGCGGTAGCCGACGATGGTATTGGCATGGTTCGTTCCATTCGGTACGTAATTGTTTTCGTCCCATACGTCGTTTGAATACAAATCAGCATACTCGTTTGCATCAATACTGATAGTTACCGGTATGCCGGCGTCGATTAATCTTCTGATTACTTCGATTTCGCTATCGGAATACACTGATAAGTAATAATTGACACCTCCGACAGTATCGTTGCTCGATGCACGATAGAGCAAAGCTTCGCGCCATGCATCCTCCACGGGCCAGATTGAATACGAATCGACATCATTTTCGTCATCGCCGTCATACGGCATCAAAGCCCATGTGCTGGCTCCCGTATCTTCAAGTAGCCGGTATGCATCATCGTAGTAGAGTCCGGCATCATAACCACCGTTTGCGACATTATAGACGAATGCAGGACTGATGATTTTATCGAGGTTTGCATCGGGTCGACCGTTAACGGCATCCCATCCGGTAGTCGATAAATTCCAGCCGTGTTCTTTCGCTTCCTGAAATGTTCTGGTGTAGTAAGTCGAAGCAAAAGCTACGCAAGAGCCGAGCCGGCCTTGGTCTCCCACAGGTGGGAAGGCCGGGTCTTCGGATAGATCGACTTCGTTTGAGTATGATGGAGACGGTAAGATCAGTGCATCTTTAAGTTCAACGGTCTTGAGTGTCGGGCGCATGTGTTCCCATTGCTGCGGTGTTGGAGGAATCAATCCGGTTCCATGCCCGTCGATAATGGTGTTGTACTGTTTCGCCAAGTTTCGTACTCCGACCTGTTCCTTAAGTCGCAAGAACTCCGAATCACTGATTGTTCTTGTCTGTAGAGCTCTGCTAATCGGGTTTTGTTTTTTCAAGGTGGCTTTTGCCGTTGTATCTGGATCTACTAACGTAGCCAAAGAGAGTTCTTTGGTAATTTCGCCATATGGATTTTCATCAACATCAGCCAGTAGTGTTTGTACCGGATCGTCTGCATACCCGTCGTAGACTTCGAGAGAAAAATCTCGCAAGTAGAAATCAGCATCATACGACCATACCCATAAAACCAGCTTCCTGTCGGATGTCAGCTTATCGGCCCAATCGGTTATGTCCATGACGACAGGATGGGACGGAAATGCGTAACCCGTCACTTCAGGGTACTGGTTGAATAGGTTGTAGGGGCCGAAGTATCGTTCTGCGACCGAACGTTCGTCATCGATCGTATCTTCTCCTTCGAGCAATAGTAACGAGACGACGACTTCTGATCGTTCCGGATGTTCCAGGGTAAAAGATACCACATATTTCGGATCGTAATCTTCGATATTCCCCTGGAAGAACGCAACGGTGTTCGCTTCTTTTAATGCTTCTGCAGTCATCCAGATAAAACCGTCGTCGACGTTTTCCCAACCACCGATTCCCCATTGATTGGCTACCTTGAACATCGGCTGTCGTTTCCCCAACAGAATCATCTTATTCATCGTAACACCCGGGTACACGATCAGAATCTCCGTAAAAGTTCCGAGAGCGGGGGAGTCGATTCCGACGTCGGCGTTAATCGTCAGTTGATAAAAACCACTGTCCAGTGATGCAAGCGAACAGGTAAACTCACCGCTGTTATAGGAAGTGAAACTAAGAGTTTCTGTGCCGGTATTTCCCGGATAGGGAGTCAGAGTTCCCGATAGACTATCGACAGTGACATCATCGGGCCAGGTAAAGGTAAGTGTCACATCCGCAGTACCTTCTGAGGGGAGAAGCGGAATCGAGATCTGGATTATTTCGCCTGCCACGACCGTAGCTGTGGTACTACCCGAAAGAAGGGTGTCCCCGCTAGCGTTCTTTCCGATAACCGTAAAAGTCCACGAACCGGCAGTCAGGTTGCCGACTGCGAACATTCCGGTCGAACTGGTTATTGCTGCCAGTGTTGCTCCACCGGGACCGGTTCCCGTAAGCGTATAGGACGTTACTGCGGCATCTTGTTCATCGCAGGTTATGACTCTGGCTTTCAGGTCCGTAATTGAGGACGATACCGAAATCGACCCAAAGGTTTCGCGAGTCGGCGTGTCGTTGCAACCGGCCATCAGAAAAAGAATCGATATCATCAAGATTCCTATTAAAAGCATAGTACGTGTGAGGTTCATAGGAGGCCTCCTTCGCGTTTGATAAAGGTCACGGTAATATCGTCGACCCATGCGCAGTCTTCACCTGACGACCAGTTCTCATCAATTGAATACCCCCAATCTAGGCAATAGTCGGAATATTCGTAAATTTCGGGGTAGACAGTACTATATTTCCAATCAGTA
>JAAYDK010000416.1 GCA_012729295.1 Spirochaetales bacterium
AACTGATTGACTTGGTCTGTAACCTTGATTATAATCCCAAAAGACAGCCTGCAGCGATCACGGAGAAGTACCCAAGTGGCTGAAGGGTCCGCACTCGAAATGCGGTAGGCCGGCAAAACCGGCGCGGGGGTTCAAATCCCCCCTTCTCCGCCACACATTGTCTGAAAACTCATTTTTTCAGACAGAAAAGACACCGGAAGTCTGGCTTTTTAGGCCGATTCCCGGTGTTTTTATATTGAAATATGAAGAGGTACATGAGAAAACTCAATCGAGCATGCAGCTTCCCCCGGTATCTTAACCGTTCATGGCCGCGATCAGCCTCTTGGGCCCAACCATATTCAACGCCCGCTTCATATTGTAGACCAGAAAACTCAGGCCCAACTCGGCGGTTGCCTTCTTTTTGCCCCTGCAAAGCAAGTATCGCGCGTCATGGTACCACTTAACGGTTCCAAAAGGATGTTCAGAGAGGCACATGCGCGTTTTGATCAGTGCCGTGTTGCTGCGGATGCGAAGCTGGACTTTGCGTTTGGGCTTGTCACCCCGGTCCAAGGTATGGTTGTATGGATTCACGGCCATCACATCCGGGATGCTTTGAGGCGGCATCTGACAGTGCCCTTAGAGCCGCACCGGCACGATCTGTGTATCCGCGGAAAAACGTACGGTCTTGTGCTGCTTGCTGGCCGGGCAGCGGTTGACACACTGGTGGCAGGCTTCATTATTGGCGTAGATCGCATTCAATCCTTCTTGTTTGGTCTTTGCAACCGAAATCCCATCCAACATCCAAAATAAAGCGCCTTGTATCAAGCGGAGCTCTAATTTGACTGCAAGGGGATTATACGAAACTAATAAGAACATACCAGGTTACCTATCTCACTGACACAGGCCTGTTTCAGTGAAGAAAAATAGTGTAATCGGCAAAAATCTTCATTGTCTTATCTGTATGTCTTCGATATCATGCAAATGAAGAAATCAGCTTTGAATCTGTCTACGCCTGAAATAACTATGCAGGAGTCCCGTTCTCTCAACCATATTCATGACAGCTTTTAAAAGATCATAGTGGCAATAAGAATTTATAAAGCCATGGAGGACAGAAGACGGAATTCAGGTCCTTGGGATCGTCGATTTTCTCTTAGATAAAACTGCTATCTTGTAAAGGTCAATGAAATATAAGTTTCCCCATCTTCCGGACTATAGGCCTCAGTCAGGTATAGGATTCTTTCTGGGGCGGCCTCTTGGGCGCTTCAGCTTGCCGGCTTCCGGACTTTTCGGCGGACGGCCTCTTTTTTTCGGAGCTGGCTTCGGAGCCGGAGTCGAAAGGCCAAGCGCCTCAAGTTCATCAAACACGGTGTTCAGGGTGTGAATCCAGTAGCCATCATCGCTTGCCGGATGTTGGGGTGCATCGGCTCTTCTCCATGCGGAGGACAGGTCATCCATCATATCGTGATAGGACATTTTTTCCAGCAGACCTGCATTTCTGGCTTTCCGGATCATACGGCAGGTCGCGACAGTCGCGATGAAATTGATAAATTCTGACCCGATCAGCGAAAAATCGCCCTGAACATTGGTCTGGTTCAGGCATTCATCGCTCTTGTAACGGTTGAATACAAGCTCCAGCAACCAGCGATCTTCATAGCACAGGTACACTGTTTTCGGGGGCAGATCCTGATCAGACTCGAAAACGATCACGCCAAAGGTCTCTTTCCGCTTGGTATAATCAGCAACATTGAAATCCTGGCCCTTTTCTGCCCGGGTCAGGTATCCGGCCTCTTCCGCTGCTGCTTTCTGCTGGTCTTTAAACGCATAAAGATACCGGCCTCCCTTGATGGCGCATTTCTTATACATGATGTGCTTCCCGATGCCGGGCAGAACCCCGTCATAGTCAAGCATGTGATTGTTCCCGATGCGCGTGTCGTTGCGTTTGATGGGAGTCAGAAAATGCAGGTCAGGACGTTCCCGGAGTTCGTTTTGGATGCGGCTCGGGGGAAAGCCCTTATCTGCCACGATAATCCCTTTGCGAATGTCATTATCGCGGATGAATGCCGGGTAGGAACTGGCATCGATGCTGTTTCCGGGAAAAACTTCAGCACAAATCGGCTCCATCAACTCAATGTCATAGGCATAGAGCACAGAGACATCCTGACAGCCTTTGATCCGGGCCTTGTATGAAAAAGCCGAGAGATCGTTCACCGTGCTGGTATCCTGTTTCAATGTGCCGTCAATCGCCAGATGGTGGTCTGCGGCAACGGCGGCCAACCGCTTTTGGTAATACTGCTTTCGCTTCTGGCCGTCCTGGCCAACTCTTTGCAGCAGCCTGCAGACAGCGTTGGGGGAAAGCGCTGCTCCCGGATAATCAACGCGGACGAATGTGCGGTTGTAATGCGTCGAGAGGCGGGAACACGCTATGGCTGGCCGGATGACCCGTAAGGTGGCGATGGCCATGATCGCATAGGCATCCTGCGCCGGGTATACATCAAGCAGGTCGGTCAGCATATCCGCAGTGACGGACTTGACCAGCGCCGAGGCACCGTATGACAGCATATCGGG
>JAAYDK010000257.1 GCA_012729295.1 Spirochaetales bacterium
AACCTCGGTATTCTGAACATCTCGAGGAATGTATTAATACCAAGGCAGCTACTAGAAAGTCAGCACCTTGTCAGAGTCGGCGACCCATTCGGCCAGCTTTGCCATTGTGGATGTATGGGCTCCTTCATAATACGGTTCGTTTCTATGAATGCCGCAACGGGTTAAGCACGTACCGCAAACCTCGACCTCAACGTTCATGGCTATTAATTCCTTAAGCATGGCTTTGAGGTCCTGATCATATCCGTCCAGAACAATACAACTTTCCCGGGCAAGATCTACCGAATCGTTCATGAGAAATATTCTGACTGTCTGTTCTTGTCTTACCAGCGTTTTAGCAAGACGCAGTGCATTCCACGCTACATCGGTATTGTCGTACGGCGGCCGGTTGAAGATGAAAAGAATACTCATGGATGCTCCTCTTCATAGATGTCAATCTTTCACATATTTTATGATACGGTACGTAAGAGAAAATATCTATACGTAACGGGATATGGAAAAAACAACCTATCCCAACCTAAAAACAAGATACTCTTCTATAAAACGGAAGACTCGTATATGTAGCTGAGTATTGCGTTAATAGTCATCAGAGCACATTACTACTCACAACCCCTCTGTATTGGGTGAATAATACCGGATGCAGTTTTTGGATATGTACACTGCGAGTCCCACACTGCATGAAAGCGGCAACTGTTCGGCTCCGGTTGCCACAGGCTGTACCATTATCAGTAGCACTCAGTATCGGGTCTTACCACCACCCAGAAGAAGCTCTTTTTCATTCTTCAATATGTGACGGACAAGTTGAGTCGGCAAGGGTAACAGGAAGAACGCACAGATGAGCCATCTCTGTATCCCGGTACTGTTCCCATCGGTACGGATGTGGAACCAAAGTATATACAATCCCTCCTTCGATACTGGATGCAACCGAAAGAGGAATTAAAGTGTTACTAAAATTGTAATTATCTTCTATCACAATCTCCTGATGGGAATGATGGCATACATGTTGCCGCTGCCACGCAGTCGGTAACAGGCACTAGAATACTCGTACGGGTCTGACATACCGTTGTTCCCACTTGTTCTGATACGTCAATTCGTCAATCACCACACTCACCGATCCGCCGGTATCATCAAATTTCATGGACCAACCTTGGTCCCACGAAAGATCCGTCGAAGACCAGTACGATCTATTGATGGTAAAATTGCGTGCCGCCGGATTATCGGCGAACGCTTTGAGCAATGCATCAAGTTCGCCCACAGAAGGAAGGAACCAACCATCAAGGCCATGGTTGTGGTTCCATGCAGCATAACAGGCATGATTATCCTTTCCTTCATAGTAGGTGCGAACAGTGTCTGTGTTCGATTCTCCGTATCCTATCTTGTCATTGTCCGACTCGGCGGTATTGAAATAGTGGTCGTCCACGAACGGTGCGATGTCGGCAGGCATCCAGGTAGATGCATCGGGAAGATCAGATTGAGCCGCTTCCATGTACCGCCACGTATCCTCCTCGCGATAATCATAGTCCCCCAGATGTGCAAGGTAGTTCCATTTGTCATCGTTTCGGTCGAAGAATACCCAGCCGTTCTTCGGACCGACGTCCCCGATGTCGTACAGCTGGTTCCACTTGGCGTAAAGCACGACATTTCCATGCGACCCGGCCTCCACCGAAAGTTGCATGTCTGCGAACAAGAGAGTGTCGGCGGCATACCAGCCGGCGAAGTAGTACTAGCTCTTCGTCGGATCGGCGAAGGTGATCTTCGTGCTTTCGATGGTGTAGGTCGCAGGATTCTCGCCAGCGTTCACGCCTCCGTCCAGATGATAGGTGATCGTGTAGACCGTCGGCGTCCATTTTGCCCACAATTCGACATTTCCAAAGGAACCCTTATCCAAGCCTCCGACCGGGTCTCCGGTGAGTTCGGCATTTGCATACCATCCGACAAAATCATAATAGTCGCGCATTGGATCATTGAACTCGAAGGTTGCAGTCTCGATAGTATAAGTTGCCGGATTTGGAGGATCTATCGTACCGTCATTGAGATGGTATGTGATGTCATACACAATCGGCGTCCATTTCGCCCAAAATGTTTCGTTACCGTGCGAGCCGGTAAGAATCTGGGTGATTGCATCACCAGTATATTCTTCCGTTGCGTACCATCCACTAAAATCGTATCCGGTACGATTCGGAGCTTCCAAAGAGAATGTCGGATTTTCGATGGTATACGTTGCAGGATTGGAAGAATGATTCGTACCATCGTTAAGGTTGTTATAGGTAATGGTGTAATCAATCAGTTCCCAAGCGGCATACAATGTAGTATCACTGGCGATATCCCATGCTTTTGCACTGCTCATATCGGCGTTGTAGTACTTTGTTCCAGTCCCTTCAGCAGCGGTAAAATAACCGATAAAGGTATAACCGGTTCTTGCGGGAGCTGTTGCAGTAGGCATCGCAGCATCATAGGTAGCCGTATCCGTATCTGAACCGCCTGTTCCTTCTTCTTTATCAAACGTAATGGTATACGTATT
>JAAYDK010000258.1 GCA_012729295.1 Spirochaetales bacterium
CGATTTCATAGCATCTTTTCCCCAGGTAAACGGACCGTGTCCGGCTACCAAAACCATCTGCAGGTCTTCGTAGCTGATAGTTGTAAAGGTTTTAACAATCAGAACTCCCGTCTCCTCTTCATAATCGCCCTGAACCGCCTGTTTATCGAGCATTTCGGTACAGGGAACTGCCAGATGGCTGTGGTCGGCATGCGTAGTACCGAACACAGGAATCGAACGGCCTGCTTGCGCCCAGGCGACGGCATAGGGAGAATGAGTGTGCGTTATGCCACCGACATGTTCGAAATTACGGTACAACACCATATGCGTTGGAGTATCTGAAGAAGGTCTGAGTGTGCCTTCTACAATCTGCCCTTCAAAGTCGACGACTACGATATGCTCGGGTTTTAATTGATCATACGGGACTCCGGAAGGCTTTATGGCAAAAACGCCCGCCTGCCTATCGCATGCGGACACATTTCCCCAAGTGTAAATTGCCAAATGATGCTTCGGAATCTCCATGTTCGCCAACCATGCTTCTTCTTTTAACGTATGATACGAATTCATACTCCCCCCAGTGTTCGATGTTGTTTTTACTTCTACATTCATTTCTATCGTTACGATAGTATAGAGTCTCTAATTTTTCAAACGTGCAAGCACCCGTAGACTAGCCAATCTTACGTCAAATGGTTTTCGATATCAACCGAATGCAGAACTATTCGATGGATTTATTGCTTGCAGAATCATTCATACAAGGCTCTTAACCCATACGTACGGAAGGCAAAAAAATCTGTTCAGTTTATTCTTTGTAAACCGAACGGCTGGGTAAAGAGCATGCCATCGTCGCTGAACACGATCGCACGAACGAATGAGGCGTCAAGCGGTAGCGAGGTTGTTGAAAAGGTATCCCCAATAGAGATTACTTCGCTGTCATTGGTTTCGCTGTAATAGGTAATCCATTTAATCGAACTATACTGTCCTTCGACTTCGAGCTGAATACCGTCGTCCAGAATTTCAATACCCACAATCCTGATGTCAGGCAAAGTTGTTCTGATAAATGGTTTGAATACGAAGAATTCACCATCTACAAGCGCATCGCGTACTGCAGTTTCACTTAATTGCGAAAGTACGAGAATATTTCGATTCCAACCTATCGTAGAAGCGGAATGCATGTCGTCGTTTCCAAAACCCCATACCGGTCGCTCCGGCATAGACTGATGGAGTATTCTGTCCCAACGATCGCGGTCGTCGCTATAACGATCTTTTTGATTAAATATCTCTAAGCCAATAAGAATAGAATGCCTGGCGAACATATCGACATACCAACTGTCGCTATTTTCATAGCGGCCGGGATGGTTAAAGATTGCCAGACCGTTGCGATTCGAAATTTCAACAAGTGTCTCTTCTTCAGTCTGAGTCGTACCGACGAAGTCGTTGAACCAGCTTCCGATATGGTGATGTTGGGAGATTTCGCTACCTTCGACAGATACCATGTCGAGCACTAAAGGATCTCTGTCCTGCCATGACTCATCGCCGTCTATCGTAGAAAACCTAGTCCAAGGGTACAACGTAGAAGCGTATGTCTGATAATGCGATGTATTATGATCGGTAAGTGCAAGTATTTGGTATCCGATGGCATGGTATGCGTCCACCACATCGTGAGGGGCCATATCGCCGCCTGAAAATAGTGTATGTGTATGGAAATTCGCATCGTAATAGTCAATTGTGTTCCAATCGATATCCTCATAAGGATTGGTAATAGTGTAATCATAGGGATTTTCCGGAAGACTTATCAGTTGGTATTCGCATCCGGTAATGACTATTACAATCAAGAAAAGCAGCACGAACTATGTATGTTTTTTCATTTTCGTCTCCGTTGTCAGTTAACCTATTATATCCTATTTTAGTTACAAACCATGGATGAATAATCGATGCACAGTTCCTAATATGATTATCACTATCGGATATATCTACCCTATCTGAAGGAAAATGACAGATACCGACTCTCCAACGTAAAAATCAGCACGAATCGATAGATTATGAAAAGAATAATTTTAGTATATACCGTTTTGTAATTTCTTAATGAAAAATATCTTGGTAGAATTTTTTCAAGACTTATATTTATGCTGTAGTACTTTTTTACATCTGAGTGAACCCAGAACTTTGAGAAACTCTTAATTCCGTTGACATGTTAAAAGGGTACTGTTAGCATAATTGGTACTGGTTGTTTATGTACTATCACAAATAAGTCCCGCTATTTTTAAAACAGGAGGAGTAATAACGTTTATATTTATAAGTACAGGAAGTCACTGTTATTCAAAATTAGGTTAACGATCGAATTCAGAGAATTGAATATTAAGATTGAATCATAAATCGGCATAAGTCCAGTGTAGGAATAGATGCGAAAATTACCTATTGTATTTCACCAGTATAAAAAAAGCATTTTCTTTAGATTCCTGGCATTAATTTTTGCCTTGGTTTCAAGTCTTCTGCTCCTGTTCTCATATTTTTACTATGACATCATTTCGGATGGTTATGAAAAACAAAGCCATGCCGTCAACCAATCACTCCTTTATCAAATCGCAGACAATATTGAAAGCTCTATAGAGTTTATCGAAAGAA
>JAAYDK010000428.1 GCA_012729295.1 Spirochaetales bacterium
TGCCGCCCTGTTTTGCTGATTCAATGGCCACAAGTCCAGGTATGGTATATCGTGCGGCAGTCCATGCATTGAGAGCCGGTATTTCATTATTGTAAACAGCTTTGCAAAAATCATCAACGAGCAGTTTATGCGTTGCCATATGTCCGTTCGGCTCAGTTTCGAATTCCTTCGGCAATCGTTGCATTTCTTTTTGTTGCACTGCAGCCACATAACTCCCTTGCCATTCACCATTGGCAACCCTTTCTTTAAAGTCTGGATGATGTTTATTTGCTACCATGCCATCGGTATTGACATAATCACTGACATCAGACAGCTTTACTTTCTCCTTCTCGTTTTCCCAGGCACTTTGTACCAGGATGTGCTGTGCATTGCTAAACTCATACCCGCCTTTGGTTCCGTAAAGAGCTGAAATGTATGAACTCGGCTTACACCAGCCAAAGGTCCTCGCTTCGGTTACCCTGGCCGTTCCTCCATTTGCAAGTTCCATCAAGACATATTGATTTGAAAACTCATTGTCCCATGGGTTCTTGCCGATTTCGAACCTGCCGTCTTTCATTTTATTCTTATAGCCAAAGCATACGACTTTCTTTGCGTATGAATTGACCGCTGATAAAATCATGCCCGTGGAATGTGTGGGGTACAGCAAAGGCGGCATACCGCCTTCACCGGGCCTTTTCCCATAACTGATCGAATCGATGTGATGGTAATACTGCGAAGCGCCATAGGTAAAATCGCCAAACTTGCCGTCTGCATATGTTTCGCGGCAAAACATGGCACACGGGTAGTAATAGCAGGTTTCACCCATCATATACGTTAAGCCTGTTTCTTTAACCAGCCTTACAATTTCCTGGCACTCCTCCACCGCAGATGCCATCGGGACAGCCGAATAGACATGCTTTCCTGCTTTCAGCGCACGCATGACGATATCTCCGTGGATATGCCTTTGCGTAAAATTCGCAATGCATGTTATGTTTTTGTTGGCAAGAACCTGTTCGTATGTGTCGATGATTTCAACATTGAATGCCTTTGCATATTTTTGTGCCTTTTCTGCGACCAAGTCACATACATATACCTTTTCAACAAAAGGATGTGCCTTGAACAGAGGCACAAACCCTTTCGCAAACTGACCGCAGCCAATAACGGCAACAACGATCTTATCAACCATTTGATTTATCCTCCCTGAATCTTGACGGATTAAGACCTGTATACTTTTTGAAGCTTACCGAAAAATGCGGGACATCGGCAAAACCTACCATTGACGCTATTTGCGCAACGCCCATATCGCTGATTCTCAGCATATCCATCGCAACATTCAACCGGTAATTCCTTAAAAAAAGATGCATCGGCACGCCGATATATCGCTTAAAAACCCGGTTTAGATAAGCCGGATGGAAATTGAAGTGGTTCGCGATCATTTCATTGCTGATCTTTTGGGAATAATGACTTTGAATAAATTCAACCGTTTTTTTTGTCAGTTCCAGCTCCTTGTCTTTATTCTTGATCGTTATGTCACTGCTTTCTCTGACTAAACTGATAATAATCGTTTTCAACACAGTCGATAACAACTCGTCACAATAGTCATTGCCAATGTAAAATTCCGTTGTCAGCAATCTGAGTTGGCTCTCCAGCTTGCTGACATTTCTAAAATACATGGGCTTGTTTAGACTGGTCGCATCCTGGAAATCAATTCTTTCCAGAACGGAACGCGCATCGAACACAGCGGAATGTGTCGGGTGAAAGGACTTTTTTATATGATCGAAATGATGCGTGTAGTCAAAATTGACCGCTATATACTTGATGCCCTTTTCACTGGGCTGCCAGGAATATTCCGTCCCGGATTGAAAAAGCACAACACATCCAGCCGAAAGCTCGTAAACGATGTCTTCGGCAACGAGTTCACCGCTCCCCGCAAGGATATAGAACATCCGGCAGTCTGGCGTTTTCAGAATATGAAATATGTCATTTTTCGCGCTGAAATCGAGCGTGAAAATATTGGCTATTCTGACAAACGGATCAATCTCTCGCAGCAGCAAAGTTTTCGCTCCATCTACTTCCAATTTTTATAGCGTTACGATCCTGCCTTCATCTGCAGAAGCATGAATCGATTGCATGACCTCCGTCAGATGCCTGGCATAGTCCAGTGTAACGATATAAGCATTGCCTTTCAATGTATTGGCTATCATGGTGTAAATAGCCTCATGATCACCGAAAACTTTACCCTCCAGGTGAACGGTTGTCTTATCCACCTTTGTAACGCTCCGGTAAACATTCGGATCATCTGATTCCGGGTAAGAAACCTCGTGGATTTCCATATCGTTCCCTTTGACATAAATCGTCCCTTGATCGCCTTGCACGACCCAGTTGGGGAGATAATCCGTAATGATGTTATGGTCAATCTGCAAAATGACACCGCTTTCTGTCGTTAAGGTCGAACAAAACATATCATCCGCATCGCCGGGGTTGATGATTTGCCTTTTGTGTGCGTACACCGTTTTAACAGGTTCTCCTGCTAGATGCAGAACTTGATCAACGATATGCGGTCCCCAGTTGTTCAAATACCCGCCTGCATAGGCTTTCAGTGTTTGCCAATCGCTTCTTTTACCAAAAGTCATCTGCGCCCGGTATACTCGAAAAACCTTGCCAATTTTCCCGCTTGCAACCACTTCTTTTATTTTTTCGACATCTGCGCCATTGTGACACGGGATGAACGGCATCACAATAACATGGTTTCTCTTCGCTGCAGAAATCAGCGCATCTGCTTCATCCGTCGTAATGGCCCATGGCTTGGTAATCAATACGTTTTTCCCTGCATGGATAAAATCAAGCGCAATTTCCGTATGGGTATGGCTGTATGTCAGGATGATAACAAAATCAAACGCATCAGACGCCAGCATCTGCTTGTAATCAGCGTACTGTTTTGCCATCGGAAATCTTTTAGCGTATTTTGCCAATGCCTCCGGTTTGATATCACATATTGCGACAACATCAAACGCCGGATGCTTCTCCAGGACAGGCGCGTGCAAGTCATTTGCGGTTCTTCCGCATCCCACAATCGCTGTTTTGAATGCCATCTTAAATCTCTCCTTCAATTAAATTGTCTCTTCAACAGGTCCAATGCTTTCACCATACTCTCGACGCCCCGGCCGTTTTTCGACTCGAACGAAATCGTATGGTTATAGTTGATTTTTCGCAAATTGCGGATGATTGCCTCCACCTGCGTGCTGTACCCATCTTCCGGCAAATTTCTTCCCGCATCGGCAATATGAACATGCCTAAGGCTGTCTTGATAATCCATAATCTGATTTGCGTTTTCCTGATTGGTCAGCATATGCAGGCTGTCTGCCAGCAGGCCAATCCGATTGGAATGCACCATCTTGACAAGCTTCATGCCATCCGTCAGTGTATTGATGAAATTGCACGCATCACGGCGCAAGGGCTCGATCACAACGGTGATGTCATATTTCTCACACAGAGGAAGCATAACCGCATGAATCATATCCGTTAGTTGCTGATATCCCCGCTCTTGTGTGGTATTTTCATCCAACGCTCGTGCCGGAGCACTCCCGAACACGACCTTCCTGGCGCCAAGCTTATTGGCCCTGCAAAAAGCCAATTCCAGATAATCCCCAATGGCCTTGTCATCAGCTTCCATCCCTGTTACGCGCAAAGTCCTTGGAAACAGCGCACAGCAAACATCACAGGGTAAAGCATACTCATTCAATGTCCTAACCAGCTTTTCGAACGCGTCATCCGCCAAGGCAGCAACAAGCATCAATCTCATTTCAATATAATCGAAGCCGGCATCTTTTATCATTTTAACCAGGCTATAGTCCACTTCGGTTTTCAATGCAGTTGAAAACTCCTTGCAAAATCCGTATCTCATGCAACACGCTCCTTTGGGGGGCCATCGTAACGCAACAAGATGCCAAATTCATCCCATCACCTGGTTTTATCTTCGTTTTCGAAGCTTCTAACGGTACCCGTTGGCCTATGGCTGAAGTTTAGCCTTTTCAATCCTTCTTCCTTATTGGGCATGAAATCAATCCACATGTAATGCATGTGCCTGTCTCCCGTCACCTCAACGCCATGGTTGGAACCCAGAGGTATATGCATGATCACGTTGCCCTTCATGTTTATTTTCTCGTCGTCGATAATGACTTCCATATCATTTTCCGGAAAACTGAAAAAGAACTGGTCCAGCATTGGATGCGCATGGGGCTTAACCAGGTCATAACCATAGGACTCAACCGATCCCATGGTGAATCTCGGGATGATCTCGTGGGGGATCATCATCCGGCTGATGGTTTTTTTGCTTTTATTGGGATCGATATACTGGATGGACTCGTGATAAGGAACGACGACCGGGAATTTTGTCCGGTATTGCCGGATATCGTCTTCATCGCCATCGGCTATATCCCACTGAACCTCCAGAAGCTGCACACAGGCGTTCGCTTTCAGCGTAAGCCGTTTGTCAGGCGCCGGCACAAACGAGATCCTGCCGTCAAATGTGTAGCTTTTGCCATCCGTCGAAAGCACAGCTTCGCCGTCGACCAAGATCAGCACATGGTAATAGCCGCAGTCCGCTTCGAAATTCAATTCACTGCCTTTTTCAACGATGTGGTGAATCGGTCTTGCTCCGCTGATTTCACCCTTGCACAGTTCCAGGGACAGATTCTTATTTTTGGTTACATCGATTTTTTCCATCACGACATGCATGTTGATATCCCCCTTAAGTTTTATCCGTGTTGACGGCGGCAACACGATCCACCACGAGTTGCCGAAATTCCGGTGAGAGCATGGCAAAAAATGCCGTAAAGCCTGTGACCCTGACAACCAGGTCCGGATATTTGAACGGATCCTGATGCGCTTCCAGAATTTTTTTCGCATCAATGATGTTGATATTCAAAAGCGTGTTGCCCGTTGTCATGATCGTTTGAATCATGGCCGCCATCTTCTCTATTCCCTCGTCGTCATTGGCAATGCCGGGGTCAAGCTCAAGCTGAACCGGTGCGCAATTGCCGTAACCGGGCTGAATCGCGCCGATGGCATGGCACATGGCCGTAACAGCACCATCCTTTCGAAAACCGCTGCAGGGATTTGCGCCGTGATTGATCGGCTCTTCGTTTTTTCTGCCGTTTGGCGTGGCCGAAACCGTCTTCCCAAACGCGATTGTGTTGGACCATGAGAAAAATCCGGGTATAAAGTTGATGCCAGGATGCTGATTGTTCAGGTCGCGCACCAGCTCCGTGTACAAGCGGCTTATCCTGATTGCCCATGCGTCCCCAAGGCTTTCTCCGCCGCAGTACCGCTCGCTGTGTTGCATCAGCTGCCTGATATACTCGCCGTCACGATCCTCGTAGTTAGCCTTCATGTGTTTTGTTAGTTCTTGATAATTAAGCCTTTTTTCGTTGTCAATGCGTTGCTGGCATGCCGCGAAGCTGTCCGCGGCAACCGCAATGCCGCTGCCGTCAACGCACATATTGTAATAGTTGGCTCCACCATCCGTAATATTGACGCCCTTCTCGATCAAGCCGTGCTGAAACAGGTTCAGGATAAGCTCCGGCTGGGATTTTGTCTGATACTTCAGATGATGCATAATCCCTTTTCCCGTTGCATCCACGGCCAATTTAAGATGCTTCTGATAAGTTTCATAAAGCTTTTCAGCGGACGGTTTGGGTTCGTTTGCCACCATATCATCGTAGGACACCTCAAAAACCTTTGCCAGATTGATTTTTACGGTGTCGTTCATCGTGTACTCCATTCCCGGGATACACATCCAATGACAGCCAGCCGCAACCCTTTTCCGTGCAAGCTCAAGGGAAAAGCCGCATTTCATAAAACCTTCCGCCAGGGCGCTGTCCGAGGAATAGCGCGGCCAGCCCTGCTTGTTCTTGAAAAGATACGCAACCGACTTTTTGTAAAAAACCTTGTCCAGCTTGTCATGCACCCTGATAGTCAGGTTACAGGCAATGTTGATCTTGTCTGCCGCTTCAAGGCAGAGGTAAGATATTTCCGAGGTCATGTCCTTACCGTCAACATCCGGGCCGCCGAGCTGAAAATACCGGCTGTCCTGCAAGAACAGGCAGGCAAGATAAAACACCGCCTCCTCTTTTGCCAAAACGCCGTTTTCAATATCACGTTCATAATAGGGCCTCAGCATTTCATCAAGCTGACCGCCTGCGCTGCCTCGGTTGTAGGTTCTTGACAGCATGCTGAACCAGCACATCCATTGGATGGCTTCCCGGAACGTTTCGGGGGCCTGATCGGCAATTTTCCGGTTGATCCGGGCCATCTCAAAAAGATTATGCTTGAGTGTGGGATTGTCTTCTTCATGGGCAAGTTCGAATAATTCATCGGCCATTCGCTTCAGGAACGCAATAATGGCTTTTACGACCGCAATCTCGCTATCATAGAACGCAAGATGGCTTCCATCATGCACTTCCTTCTGTCTTTCGAGCTTTTCCAAAATGCCGCCCCATCCCAATTCAAATCCAATCAGCAAATCGGGGGTGAAATGATGGCAATTATCAATTCCGGAAACAACATTGTATTTATCAAACAATACCTTTAAGTCATCATAAGGGTAGTCAGGATTCCATTTGCAGCCTGCCGGTCTCAGTCTTTCCAAAAACAGAAAACCTTTCCCGACAAAAGCATCCAGCGGATTGCAATAGAGCGGGTGACTTTCCAGGATGCTGCAGTAGTTTTCAACCCAAGCATCATAGCCATAAATGGAACCGTTTTCATGATTTGGTTTCAGCTTATACTCAAACGAGTTCTGGACAATCAACCCGTAATCGTCCTCATTCGCGCCGCCGGTTTTGGCTTTTTCCACTGTTTGTTTTATTTTCAGTTCGCGCAGCAGGGCGATTCTTTCCTCGAAGGTAAACGTCTTTGATATGGGATACTCGTTAATGAACTTGATCATCATCACTTCTCCTGAACCGGAAACACGGTTATAGGTTCAACCGATTTTTGCCGGCAGACCGGCATTCTTTACAAGGGTCTGCAATTCATCAAGCCTTGTTGCAGGAAGCGGCGTATACGCTCCAAAACCATATTGCATATCCAGGCTGGCATATTTGGGAGCCCCTAAAGGATTGAAGTTCAATAATTCATAGAGGATCAAATGCTTGAGCGGTTTCAAGAATTCAGTAATACTCAAAATGTTTTCATTGCTGTCAGAGATTCCTGGAATAAGAGGCGTGCGAACGATATACGGGATGCCCAACCGATCTAACTTCAACACATTGCTGAGAATTATGCTATTGCTGACCCCTGTGTATTTTTTGTGTTTATCATCGTCAAGCAGCTTAATGTCACACATCACCAGATCAGTTTTGCCAAGCAGATCCATCACCGCCTCATGCGGACCGTTCAAATTCGTCTCGATCGCTACGTTTATATCGTTTTCATGGCAGCTTTCGATGATTTCGAGCGCAAATGCCTTTTGACAAAGCACCTCTCCGCCAGAAATCGTGACGCCTCCGCCGGAGTTTTGATAATATGCTTTATCCTGCAAAATTTCTTTCATCACATCTTGCGCAGAAACAGCCTTGCCGGACATGATAAGTGCCTCGGCATAACAGGTCTCTGCGCATTGACCGCAACCGATACACAAATTCCGATCGATCTTATGCACGCCGTTAACGATAACATGAGCTTTTTGTGGACATATCTCGAAACATCTTCCACAGCCAATACACTTTGCTGCATAGAAGTGGAGTTCATTTTTCTTAGAAATCGTTTCAGGATTATGACACCAGGCACATTTCATGTTGCAGCCCTTGAAAAACACGGTGGTCCTTATACCCGGTCCGTCATTTAAGGAAAATCTTTGAATATCTGTTATCATTCCCGGCATTTAAAACGTCTCCCGATAGCATGGTTGTCAGGACCTATGCTTTTATTTTTTTATCTTAACGTGAATCGGAACACCATCTCCCGCAGCTTTTCATGACTGCTCTTTTGCTTATATTACATTGCAGGTGTTCTGACTTCCATTTTGAAAGCTAACATCATCTTTTGTTTTTCGAACTTTTCTCGTGATTATAGGATTTTCTGGCAACGGTTTGCATGAGGCATGTTTGTTGGCTGTCATGGAGAACAATTAGCTTCATTTCTGTGCTTAAAAGACAGACAGGAATCGATCATTTTCATGAATTTTAGCAATGATTTTGCAACGATCAGCCACCTTCTGCAAGCGTGGACATTGTTCAAAATGCCTGATCCTTCCGGTACGAAATAGCGCACCTCCTTATGGTGCATCGTTGAATAGACCCGCAAACCAATAGGTCGGTGAGCACGACGTGCTGTATCACGCTTAAGTCATTTGAGGGATTCTATTATAGAGATTTGGATCAACCTATTCATGGTAATCTTTCAACGACACGCGATTTTCGGCCTTATATTATTCCTGAGTCAATGTCATCCTGGAGCATCTGCATGGTACGCATGGTTCGCGGTTTTTGGCTATCGTATTTTTGCCAATGCACCGCCTCTTCTGTATACCAGGTACGTGGCTCCCGTTTAACCGCGGGATAGCCAAATTCGACGATGCACATGGGATGAACATCATCCGGGATATCCAGAACACGGCGCAGCGCCTGGCTGTCAAAACCGCCAATCCAGACAGAACCCAAGCCCAGTTCTGTTCCTGCAAGCAGCATGTTCTGCACGGCTGCGCCGCAATCTTGCATCCAGCCATCGCCAGCCCATGGAATATGTTTTTTGATCCCACAAACCACGATGGCAAGCGGTGCATGATACTTTCCTTGCCCGGCAGTCTCTTTCACGCGGGTCAGCACGTCTGGTTCATCCACAACGACAAAGGCCCATGGCTGTAGATTGCACGCCGACGGCGCAGCCATGGCCGCCTTAAGCAGCTGATCGATCACATTGCGCTCAACCGGTCTTTTTTGGAATTTCCGGATGCTCCTGCGTGCGAGGATCATGTCAAAAACTGGATATTGGCTCATACGAACGTCCTCCAAACGATGTTGTGTGACACTATTTTAGCATGATCGGATTTGGGTAAAAAAGGGGGAAACATTAAGAAGTGACATGATGCCCCCGCAGAAACATAAGCCGTCAGCGGCTTGGCGGTGCGCCCGAAAAAGTTGATTATGGGGCTGTAAAGAAATTAGCAGCTCTTTTCTTCGAAAGATTGACGAGTTTTCTCAATTTCTCGGAGAACCTATAGAGCTGCTTATTGATGAATAGTCCCTTGCCAGATATTTGATCATGCCCCCTTGAATGATTGCAAGCAGGAACGTCTGTTTCGTGCGATGCAACAGAATTGGGACGATGGTCAGGATTTGTCCATCCTGAAATTGATGTGTCCGTTCATGGTTCGCGTATTCAGTACCATTCTGGCATGAGCAGGAAATCCCACACGTTCTTGTGACGGATTCCGTTCCGGCTCATGTCAAATTCATCCAGCGAGACAACATATTTAGGGAAATGATCCCGGATTCCGTCATATGCTCCGAATTCATGTTCAATGGTTTCAGGCGAAGCCAGCAAATAGGAGACTTGAATATAAAGCTTCTCACTTTGCTTCTGGCAGATAAAATCGATCTCCTTGGTCCCGGCCTTGCCCACCGTCACCTTGTATCCCCGGCGTAGCAGCTCCATGAAAACAATGTTTTCAAGCACCAGATTGATGTCCTTCATGTTGCTGCCATAAACAGCCTCGCGGATGCCATGATCGGCGATATAGTACTTCTCGTTGACCGTCAGCAGCTTCTTACCCTGCAAATCCTCCCTTGGAACGCGATAGATAAGAAATGCGTCCTGACAGTATTTCAGGTAGTTAAGAACGGTATCCGGCGCGACGACGCGGTTCTCACTCTTGAAGTATTTTGCTACCGCCGTCGCGGAGAATGTCGTTCCGGTATTTGAGAAGACGTAGGCGATAATGCGTTCCAGCAGATCAACATCCCTGACCTTGTTCCGCTTCACGATATCTTTCAGTACGACAGAGTTGTATAAATCCTCCAAATACTGACGGGATGGCTCTTGCGAGTACCTGAGGTTCCATAGGTACGGCATCCCGCCCAGCAGCATGAACTTGGAGAATAGCTCGCTTTTGGGTGTGTTCCGGAAGACTTCCTCATACATTTCGGAAAATTCAGCATAGGAAAATGGAAAAACAACGAATTCCACATATCTTCCGGCAAGATATGTCGCAAGATCACCAGAGAGCAGCTTGGCATTGGAGCCGGTGATATAGATGTCGCAGTCGAATTCAACACGGAATGAGTTGATGCATTTTTCCCAGCGCTCCACTTCCTGAATCTCATCAAAGAAGAGATAGGCCGTGCTCTTCATTCCCTTAACGCGCCGGCTGATTTCCTCGTGCAGAGCCTCGGCGGTACAGAGCTGAGCATTCTTCATATCTTCAAAGTTGTATGAGATAAACTGATCGGAAGATATACCCTGCTTGGTAAGCTCATCTTTCACTAATTCCAGCATAACGGACTTCCCGCTGCGGCGAAGCCCGGTCAATACTTTTATCAGCTCGTTTCCGATGAAGGGACGGATACGACTCATATATTGTTCTCGTTTAATCATAAAAGGTCACATTCCTTCCCTGATGATAATCCTATTATATCGAGTTTATAACTTATTCTCAATGATTAATTTGTATTTTTGTAATTTATAATCGTTAAATTATATACTATATCTTTATCTTTCGTATATAATCGATATAATTAGCATGCATATATCTCGTCTGTTTTGCTCATGGCATAAAATAGGATGGACGCGTGTTCTTCCCGAAGAAACGATCATATGGCGGTCTATCGCTTTGGTGGGACGCGGGACGACATGACCATGTATGACCACCATTGAAAATTCATCTCGTTGATTAAGGATAACGATTTGCGTCAGTCGATGTATCGAAAGCAAATTGCTGGGACAACGCATGCCAAGAAAGCAGTTTTCGACCTGAGATGGTTGCTTCCAGGATGTCCGGCTATGAATCATAGCGCAACCCTAAAAATGATTCACACCCCTTGCGGCAGATCCTTATAGCTTGTACCCGCCAGCATAACCCTGGTACTCGTCCAGAAAGAACTGGACGTTTTTATCCAAGGATACAGCAAACTGGTCGTCCTTGAACCCGATCGTGGTCGTATCCTTCACATACGGATGTATGCCGTTCCCTTTTCAACATCGGGGAAAAAGGACATGACCTTTTCCTCGAGACGGAGCTTGTTTTCACCAATCAGGATGCCGATTGCAATGGACACAAAGGATTTTGTCGATGAGTCAAGCCGGTGCTGGATTTTTACGTAAAAGGGCTTCCAATGGCCTTCTGCAATGGTTCTGCCGCTGCGAACCATGAGGAAGCCATGCATGCACAACTTTTCCTCCTCGAGGCGATGCATGAACGTCAAGATTCGTTCATGCGCAACGCCTGCGCTTTCCGGACGGGCTCGCTCAAGCATCTTCATGATCCTATCGGCAGCCAGGAATCACAACGCGCTTGCCGCGTTGCCCTATTCGGCCTTAGCACGCAATATTTTCGCCATGGCTTTACCCCGAGCCAATTCGTCGATCAGCTTATCCAGATAGCGGATTTCCTGCATGGTCGGTTCGGCGATATCTTCGACGCGAACGCCGCAGATCACGCCCTTGATCAGCTTACGGGCAGGATTGGGTTTTGGCGCCTTAGCAAAAAACGTCTCAAAATCAACCAGGTTTTCCAGCTGCTTTTCCAGATCTTCCTGGCTATACCCGGTCAGCCAGCGGATGATTTCGTCGACTTCGGCTTTCGTACGTCCTTTTTTCTCCGCTTTTGCGACGTAATACGGATAGACGCGGGCAAACTGCATGGCGTATACCTTGTTTTTTTCCATTATCATCCTCCCGACATCGATGCGCTCGAATCAAATGATCCTGTGCGGCAATAACCA
>JAAYDK010000259.1 GCA_012729295.1 Spirochaetales bacterium
AGCTTACGTTCAAACTTGGGAATTTCAATATCCGCAACTTGCTCATCTTCTATACTTTCTGCTTCAGTGGCATCATCAGAAATAGCTTTTGCCTGCGGAAGACCTTTTTTCTTGGTTATCCAGAAAAGCAAAGTCGGAGCAATCATATTACTCGAGTAGGCCCCAATAGCTACGCCAAAGACCATTTCGACAGCAAAAAGCTGGATTGCCCCCGATGCAAGAATCGCAAGCGGAAGAATTGCCAGAATCGTTGTCAGTGACGATAAAATCGTTCTCGAAAGCGATTGGCTGACGCTTGTGTCTATCAGGCTGAGCAAGTCCATGTCTTTGATAATCTTTCTATTTTCGCGGATTCTATCGAATATAACGATGACGTTGTTCAATGAATACCCGATAATCGTTAGCAACGCTGCGATAGTTGTACTCGATACTTCCAGTTGAAATAGGATAATGAAGGCAACGAGCGCAAACGTATCGTGAACGAGGTTGATGATTGCGGCCAAAGCATAACTAATCTTGAACCTGAACCATACATAGACGAGTATCAGCACTATTGCGACCAGCACGGCAAGAATCGATCCAAATACCAATGTAGCGGAGAATTTGGGACCGATAAAATCAGATTGCAGTATCACGATTTTGTCTTTACCGAATGCATTCTGTAATTTACCAAGAACATCGGCTGAAAGTTCTTCCTGGGTCATGGCAGAATCACTACCCAATCTGATTTGAAATACCTGCTGGTAATCGCTTCCTACAGTTTGTACTTGCGCAGATACTTCAAGCGCCTGGCGAACTTGGTCGATGGTCACAAATGCAGCGCGATCGGTATTTTCACCATTCAGAACGAATGCGGTTTCCCCTAAGGTAGCCGGTAACCCAAATCCAGTAATTATGCTGGCAGTCGGAGCATTCGAAAGCAGAGCTTCAACAGTAACACCGCTGATTTGAGACGAGATCGCTTGTGCCAACTCGCCGATGGTTCTATAAGTAGCAGACGAAAATTCGTGATACTTGATACCGGTTTCGGCACTGCGGACGGTGAGAGAGACATCCCCTTCGACTACTCCTACGGTAACGGTATCCGCACCCTGATAAGAAAGTGATAGTGCAGCGGGAGCTATCTGGAATTTTTGCGAAAAGCCGCTTTGGAAATCAATGCCCAGATTGAAACCAGTCACGATGAGCGCAATTACTCCCGCAAGCAGAAACGCTGCCGAAAGCCCGATGGCAAGGAAACGATACTTGGTTGAACGGAAAATTTTTGTAGCCATTATTTATCCCTCCTCCAGCTGATTGTCAGCCGAGGATTTTTCCCCGATACCTTCGCTTCCAGCATAAGCTTTGCCACGAACAAAGCGCAGAACATGGAACTAACGATACCGACTGCAAGTGTATTGGCAAATCCTTTTACTGAACCCGAACCTAACTGAGAAAGCACTAAAGCAGCAATAATCGTAGTTACGTTAGCGTCCATAATCGTCCAGAAGGCCTTGGCAAAGCCTGCCTTGACTGAGGCCTGAGATGTTTTACCGAGTGCAAGTTCTTCTTTAATTCTTTGGAAAATGATTACATTGGCATCAACTGCCATACCAACGGTCAGGACCAAACCTGCAATGCTGGTAAGCGTGAGCGTAAGATTGAAAGCCGAAAGCACAGAAATTAATATTATCAAGTTAAGCAATAACGCGATATCGGCAAACAATCCGCTCTGGCTGTATAGGACAACCATGAATAGGAAGACCAATGCCAAACCGATGAGAATAGCCAAAAGACCCGTCTGAACCGTATCCTCACCGAGCGAAGCGCCGACAGCCTGCTGGCTCACCACAACCAATTCGATTGGCAATGCCGCAGTCTTCAGTGTGATAGAGAGCTCCGAGGCTTCTTGAGCCGAGAATCCAGTTATTTGGACATCACTGCGGATAGCTTCGGTAATCGTAGCCATCGCTTTGACACGTCCGTCCTGAACAACAGCCATGGTTTCGTTGGTATTAGCGCCAGTAAGCTTGTAGAATATATCGCCTCCGGTCGGAGTGAGTTTGAAGTTGACCGTCGGAAGTCCTGTGACAGGATGTGTACTGGGAACCGCGTCAGAGATTTCAATACCGTCAAGTCCGATTTCTTCGTTAAGTACGACATAACTCGACAACTCGTCCAACCCGTAGGAGTCTGTTACATAATAGCCTGCAACAATTTTTCCGGCAGGTAAAAAATCGGGTTGTTTGAGTTTCCCGTCATCTGTATACATCTGGCCGGGATTCTCTTGAAAATAGGTCGAAACCTGCGTCGTAAGCTCTTGGTCGACAATCTGGAAGGTTAAGGAACCCTTACCTTTCAAGAACGAATTTACTCGTTCGGGATCGGCTGCACCAGGAATCTCGATTAAAATTTGATCGGCACCCTGTAAACGAATATCGGGTTCGGTAACGCCAAACTGGTCGATTCTATCATTTAAGATCTTAATATCATCCTCAACTAATTTCGTAACCTCTGCGCCGGTCGGACTTTTTCCCATTCTCGATTCGTAAGCTACGGTATCGGCTTCAAGAAGGATACTCATACCACCACGTAAATCAAGACCGAGCTGCAATACCTTTCCACTCAACTGCTTTAGGCTAAGCAAGTCTTGCCGGTAAGATGTTTCCAGCTTTTCGAACAAAGACTGTTCGTTCGGGAATGCAGACAACAAGTTTTTCATCGTCCATTGTCTGGGAACCGCAATATTCCGTAATTTATAATTCTCTTTTGCAGTCGCAATGAGGAATTTATACTGCTCGGGAACAGAACTTTCGGGGTTTTCCTTGACCAAAGCTTTCAGTTCACGCAAAACCCTCGTTGCCTGACCTCGGGCATATTCCCTAATCTGGGTCCTTGACCCGGTAGCAAGATCTTTTGTCTCCTGGGGTACGAACACGTACCACTTGACGGTTGGATAGAGGAATATTCCACATAGCACCACAACCAGAAGAACGATGAACAAACGCCCTCGTTTTTTCATGACTCTCTCCATGACTCAGTGTGAGCTCAAACTTTATCTTCTTTTTCTTCTTCTGTCGCAGGTTGCTCTTCGACTACCACGGCATCTTCGACAGCTTCCTCAGACTTAACCGGAGGCTTCTGTCCCTTTTTCTTGGCTGGCGCTTCAATTTTTTCAGCCTTCTCGTCCTGTTTTGCTACTTTTTCTTCTTTTACAGGAGCGGCGGTCTCAGATTTTCGATCAAGAATCTGAGCAATAGCGCCTTTCGTGAACTCAATCCGGGTATTGTCGTCGACTTTTACGACTACGGTAGCATCTTTGACAGATACGATAGTACCGCGTATGCCTCCGATGGTGACGATCTTATCGCCTTTTTTCATCGTAGCAAGCATGTTTTTCGTTTCTTTCTCGCGTTTTTTCTGTGGTCTGATAATCAAGAAGTAAAAAATCACAATAATCAGGCCAAAGGTGATGAACGTCGTCGTCATCGATCCTGCCGTACTACCCGTTCCGGTCGTAGCAGCCCCTTGGGTTCCCAAGGCGGTCAGCAATGCATCCATACTATTAAAACCTCGCTATAGAGTATCGAAATATACGCACCGCCTAACGTAGCACGTTACGGTATCAGTAGTCAAGTTTGATATCTAGCCACGTATCGATGCATCAGACACGAGAAAGGGACCGCTCGGAAGCGGTCCCCGTTGAATCTAGAGTCCTATTACCGGCACCTTACATCATTCCGCCCATTCCGCCGGCACCCGGAGCCGGAGCAGCAGGTTCCGGTGCAGGAATATCGGTAATCGAGCATTCGGTGGTGAGAATCAGAGACGCAATGGAAGCAGCATTCTGCAACGCACTGCGGGTTACTTTCGCAGGATCGGTAATTCCAGCATCGAACATATTAACCCATACCATCTTGGCAGCGTCGAAACCGAAGTCCGGCTTCTCGGATTTTGCACGTTCGGCAATAATCGAACCATCGAGACCAGCATTCTCAGCGATCTGCCGAATCGGCTCTTCAAGAGCGCGGCGAACGATTTTATAACCGATAGCCTCTTCCTCGTCCAGATTTGAAAGATTCTTTGATTCGAGTGATTTTGCAGCCTGAATGAGTGCGACTCCACCTCCGGCGATAACTCCTTCCTCGATTGCTGCTCGAGTGGCGCTAAGAGCGTCTTCGACCCGATGCTTCTTCTCTTTCAGTTCTACTTCAGTTGCAGCACCGACATTAATCACCGCTACACCGCCGGCCAGCTTGGCGAGGCGCTCTTGGAGTTTCTCGCGATCATAGTCGCTGGTCGTATCCTGAATCTGAACCTTAATCTGAGAAATTCTGTCTTTGATCTCGGACTGTTTTCCAGCACCGTTGATGATGGTGGTGTTGTCTTTCTCAACTTTCACGGTTTTCGCACGGCCGAGCTGGGACAAATCGGTATTTTCGAGCTTGAGACCGAGTTCTTCGGAAACGACCTGTCCGCCGGTAAGAATCGCGATATCCTCGAGCATTGCCTTTCGGCGATCACCAAATCCTGGAGCCTTTACCGCAACGGCGGTAAGAGTTCCGCGGATAGTATTCACGATCAGCGTGGCCAAAGCCTCTCCGTCGACATCTTCGGCGATAATCAGAATCGGCTTACCGGCTTGTGCGACTTTCTCAAGAACGGGTAGCAGATCCTTCATATTGGAAATTTTCTTATCATAAATAAGAATGTAGGGATCTTCGAGAATCGACGTCATGGTGTCTCGGTTAGTAGCAAAGTACGGAGAAAGATATCCACGGTCGAACTGCATTCCTTCAACAAAATCTGTCGTTGTCTCGATCGTCTTGGACTCTTCAACGGTTATAACGCCGTCTTTCCCGACTTTTTCCATCGCATTGGCAATTTCGTCACCGATTTCACGATCATTGTTTGCGCTAATCGACGCAACCTGGGCAAGCTCTTCCTTATCCTTGATCATGCGTGCCTGACGCTTCAACTCTTTGATAGTATCTTCAACTGCCTTATCGACACCACGGCGGATTCCCATCGGATTGACTCCCGCTGCGACACTCTTCATGCCTTCCTTCGTAATCGAATAGGCAAGGACGGTTGCAGTAGTGGTACCATCGCCGGCGACATCGTTCGTCTTGGTAGCGACTTCCTTGAGCAACTGGGCTCCCATGTTCTCGAACGGATCCTCGAGTTCAATTTCACGAGCTACGGAAACACCGTCTTTCGTCACGGTCGGAGCGCCGAATTTCTTGTCGATAAGTACGTTGCGGCCTTTGGGGCCAAGCGTCACTTTTACAGCTCTGGAAATTTTTTCCACTCCGGAAACAAGAGACCTCCGGGCTTCTTCATTGAATTGCAATTGTTTTGCCATACTCTACCCCTCATTTTGATAATAATAGTTGTTTGCTTTATTTATAGGCTTCTACACGAGCCTCGATAGCGCGAGGAAACACGTTCCATCCCGCCACCGATATGTAACATACAAATAAAAAAACAGAACAGCAACTGGAAAATACACGATTTTTTATGAAACATCCACTAGTACCCTACTAGCATCTACTGTACTTTTTCAATTTTTTAGGTCAAAGTCGCTTCATGAACTCGAAATTCGGCAGTACATCGACTGCAGGGCATGTAACTGCAGGACTGACCATCTTGGTATGGGGCACTACGTTCATTGCAACCAAAGTACTGTTGGAAACCTTTAGCCCCAT
>JAAYDK010000260.1 GCA_012729295.1 Spirochaetales bacterium
CTGAAATTTCGAGCTACATGAATGATTTGTTGAATGACGGCCTCACGAGTCTGAGGATTGAGAAAATCAAGTTGGGCAGTATCGTTCCAAGGCATCGATGTCCCGTCGTTACCATGAAAAATGTATTGAATTTCATGCGAGCGCTTGTCGAGTCTCATAAATGTAACGGCAGCATCCGTTCGATTGAAGTAATGGTCTTCTATTTTAATCTCAATAGTAGAATCTGACGATAAATCGGGACCGTTGAATGAATAGCTCGGATACGGTACATGCGGTGTACTGACATAATATTCTGGGTGGTGAACAATCCAGTCGCTATCGATGCCAGTATGATTCGGAACCATGTCGCTTGCTAAACGTATGCGTCTCGCCCTGCAGCGTTCGTCAAGATTCTTCAGCGCTTTCCATCCTCCAATCGAAACCGCAATATCATAACCTTTTAATGCATACGCAGAAGCTTCTGCCTCAGGATTTCCACATAGGTTTTTAATTTTCTTCGAAGCCGGGCTTCGTTCCCATAACCCTATCAGCCACAATCCGGTAAAGCCTTGTTCTGCCAATTTATCTAATTCGCAATCGGGAATCTGGTCGAGCGTTGTAATCTGATACCCATAGTGCTTTGATAATTGATCGAGCCATACCAAAGTACTTTTGGCAATCATCACCACATTCGGCATCCAATTGCTATCCGCGCTGAAAGCTTCGTGTTCATGAAATCCGGCCCAGTTGTTTTTAGAGTAATCGGGTACAGCACTTGTCTGGGGACCTCCGTGAAACCGTGGTTTCGTCTCTTCGCTTATGACATCGATAGCTCTCAACAGCATGATAATCAAATCTTTCGGAAGCAAATCTCTCCAATGCTCGATGATAAAGGTGATTTGATCGGTCAGCGAATCGGGAAATAAACGAGAAGGCTCGGATAAAAACGAGTAGATGTCCTCTTCATTTTCTCCAACGCGGGAGGCTGACTTGGTATAGGCTCCCATGAGGGCGGTGAGTGCCTGGCTGGCTGGAGGGAATTGAATTCCGGGCGGACTCAGCAGAGGTTTCACTGCTTTTATGATTGCGGGATTTTCCGTCATCACCTGATGAATGAAAAAACCTCTGGCCGTCTCTTCCATAAAAAACGGTAGCGTCGGCTGCTGTTTCATCAAATCAGGCGACGGGAATTCTTTTGCAAAAAACATCAGGACATCTTGGGATGCGTGATTGCGGGCTATCTGAGGAGAAAGTCGGCTGAAAAAATCATGATTCTGTTCGACAAGATACTTCGAAACGACCGTTTGATATAATAGATGCAGCACTCCTACCGCATGAAGATTGCCGGTGGAGAGGAAGTCTTGAACTCCCTTTTGCTGTTGCTGGACATTGTATGTGTATGAAAAGTCTTTTGCCTGCTGTAATAGTGCGTGTAAATTGTCTGAAGTCGGAAATAACGGTACATGATAATTGATATCGTTTCTAATACGGGCTGCGATGCGAAAGTCTCTTGATGCCATGCTTCAACTCCTAACCTGTATAGTACCAACGCTCATAACAGTATATCATGCCGGACAAACAGGTGAAACATAAAACGACTTGCAGCAAGTTCCGTAGGCAAGCGTAAATTGAAAGAAAACTTTGCGATAGAACAAATTCAGGGCAAGGATCGCGAAACCGGCAAAGGTAATACACTTGATTCAGATGTAAGCACTAAGGTTAGTAAATCGATACCTAAATCGGCAATCAGCGGCAACACGCTTTCTTGTTCGGGGGTGAAACGAGACAGAACAAACGAGGCGACATCTTGAAATTGAGGTCTTCCGATTCCGATTCTCAGACGCATGAACTGATCACAACCCAACGATTCTTTCATCGAACGCAACCCGTTATGACCGGCAAGGCCTCCGCCTTTCTGTATCCGGACAGTCCCGAATTCTAACTCTACATCGTCGTGGACCACGAGTATTTCTTGTGGAGTAATCTTAAAATATGAAGCGGCTTTCCAAGCGCTTTGTCCGCTCAGATTCATGTAGGTCATCGGTTTGAGAATAGTAAGAACATAATTATTCCATCTCGCAGTTGTCCATTCACCGTTAAATTTCGATTGCCAAGGTCCAACACTGTTGCATCGTGCAATTACATAATCTCCAAACAACCACCCTGCGTTATGACGGGTTTTGGTATAAGCCGTTCCTTTATTGCCAAGCAAGACAATCAATCGTACCATAAGGCCACTATATGGTTGAGTTTGGTTGTGATGCAAGATGTCACAGGAGGATTATCACATGTATGTGTTGGTCTGGTACGTACCGGAAAGTCATCTCGAACAGGTAAAGGAAGCGGTATTTGCAGCAGGCGGTGGGAAAATAGGGAACTATGAAAAATGCTGCTGGCAGTGTTTGGGTCAGGGACAATTTCAACCTGGACCGGAATCAGATCCTTATATCGGGAAACAGGGGGTAATCGAACGTTTACAGGAATACCGGGTGGAATTAGTAGTGGATGAATCTCACGCGTTTGCAGCAGTAGAAGCTCTGCTTGCAGAGCATCCGTATGAAACACCCGCATACCACTTGATTCCGGTCATGACGATGAGCATCTCTTGAGCTTCAAGGATTGAATTGATACACTCAGCCAAATCCCCTTTTCGGGGACGGGAGTTAATGCTATGACCCGAATAGAGTATCTGCATTCGTTGGCCTCACAAAGAATCCTGTTGCTTGACGGTGCGATGGGGACTATGATCCAAAGCCTTAAGCTTCGCGACGAGGATTTTGCGTTGGGCTTTGAGAGCTCTCTAGGGCAGATGCGCTGTAATGAAGTGCTTTCGCTGACCCGGCCTGACGTCATTTTTGATATACATCGTCAATACCTTGAATCAGGTGCGGATATTATCGAAACCAACACCTTCGGAGCCAACCGGTTTTCTCTCGAGCATTATGGTTTGGCAGATCAAGATTATGATTTGAATCTGGCTGCTGCAGAAATAGCAAAGGCAGCGGTCGAAGAATATGAACAAAACCATCCGGATGCATATGCGTTCGTCGCCGGAGTCTTGGGACCGACTGGAAGTTCTGCATCGTTTTCTCCCTCTGTGGATGATCCGCTATATCGCCTACATACATACGATGAGTTTATGCAAATGTATGTTCGGCAGATTGAAGGCTTGCTCGACGGTAATGTCGACTTGCTTCTTATTGAAACCGTATTCGATACGCTGGTAGCCAAAGCTGCTCTGGCTGCGGCTTTTGACGTATTTGAGAAAAGAGGGGCTTCCATCCCATTAATGGTATCGGCAACGTTTAGCGATGCAAGCGGAAGGACCCTATCGGCACAAAGCATTGAAGCATTTATTGCTTCCATGTCGGCTTATCCCTTGTTTTCACTTGGTTTGAACTGCTCGTTGGGAACTAGTCAGATGGAGCCTTTGATTCGTACACTGGCACAACTGTCTCCATTTCGTACCAGCGCTCACCCGAATGCCGGTTTGCCCGAACTTGATGGTACCTATAGGGAAACAGCAAAGCAAATGGCCAGTGCAATGGAACCGCTCTTGCATCAAGGTCTGCTTTCGATTGTCGGAGGCTGTTGTGGGACGACTCCGCTTCATATCGAAAAACTAGCTGAAATTGCGAAAGATTCACCGGTTAGAAAAACTCCCGAGTTGCCGTCAAGTATGTTTTTAAGCGGATGGGACCTTCAGTTGGCCGGACCCGGAGCTCCTTTTGTGGTGGTAGGAGAGCGTACGAATGTCTCGGGATCGATGAAATTTGCGAAAATTATTCGGGAAGACCGTTTTTCCGATGCGTTGTCGATAGCTTCCGAACAAATTGCTCAGGGAGCGATGGTGATCGATGTGTGTATGGACGATCCAATGATCGACCAGAGCGCAAGCATGGTAAAATTCCTTCGACTCGCATCGACAGAACCTTCAGTTGCGAAAGTTCCCGTTATGATCGACTCGTCTTTTTGGGAAGTGATACACTCTGCCTTATCGGAAATCCAAGGCAGATGTATCGTAAACAGTATCAGCTTGAAGGATGGAAATGATGTGTTCCTCCAAAAAGCACGCTATATTGCATCGAGGGGTGCCGCGGTAGTCGTGATGCTGTTCGACGAGCGTGGGCAGGCAGATACGTTTGAACGCAAATGCGAGATAGCCAAGCGGGTGTATGATCTTTTGATTACAGGTAAGATTTTTCCTCCTTATTCGGTGATAATAGATCCAAACATCATGGCGATTGCTACAGGTATCGACGAACATGATTTGTATGCAAGGGATTTTTTACGTGCTGTTACTTGGATAAAGACTCATTGCCCCGGAGTCCTAGTCAGTGGAGGAATAAGCAATCTCTCCTTCGCTTTTAGAAAACATGATGTCCTGAGAAATGCGATACATGCTGTTTTTTTAAGACTTGCGGTTGAAGCAGGCCTTGATATGGCAATTATGAATCCGAGCGCTTTCGTGAGTGGCAGCTATCCGGAACCGGAAATTGAGTTGATTATCCGCAAAGCATTACTGGCGGAAGATTCAAATCGAGTCTCCTCACGCAATGAACTGATCGCTCTTACCGAGAGACTCGACAACGGGAAGAAAGGCACAACATCCAAAGATGCTCGCATATTGCTGCTTGAACAGATGGAACCCGTTCAGCGTCTTACCGAAGCTATTATCCAAGGAATCGACACATATTTAGCCAAAGATTTACAGAATCTCGGCACTATGGAAGCCGTATCGATTATCGAAGGACCTTTGATGTGCGGCATGAAGCAGGTCGGACGTCTGTTTGGTGACGGTAACATATTTCTACCTCATGTCGTCAAAAGTGCACGAGTGATGAAAAGTGCTGTCGATCTGTTACGCCCGAAGTTGGAAACTGCTTCATTGATACAATCACGTCGAGCAGGAACGATTGTCATGGCGACCGTACGGGGGGATGTGCATGATATAGGCAAGAATATCGTTTCTCTTGTATTGCGTTGTAACAATTTTGAAGTAATCGATCTCGGGGTAATGGTGGACGGACAGACCATATTGAACAGTTGTCTAGCCAATCGTGCCGATCTGGTGTGTTTGAGTGGTTTGATCTCACCGTCGCTGGCAGAGATGGCCCAAGTGTGCAGATTGTTTGAACAACATGCGATGCAAATCCCCATTCTCATCGGGGGTGCTACGGTTACCGAGGAGTATACCGCGGTCAAATTACATCCGTTGTATCATGGAGGCGTGTTGTACGGAAAAGACGCTGCAGAGGCTGTCACGATTGCCCTAAACCTTATGTCGGATCGAAGACAATCTTGGATTAGAAAAATTGCACAGTCGTATGAATCGATAGCCAAATGGTCGCAAGAAAAACGTCTGAACGAAAGACTCTCCCCAATCGATATGGCCAGAGCTCGTAGGTTTGTAAAGACCATACCGGCACCCAAACCCGACATGATCGGAACTGTCGTATGCGATGCCAGTCTTCAGGATCTTTTTGATTTAATCAATTGGAATATGTTTTTAGCTCCCTGGAAGGTAAAAGCTGATTCTGACGAAGGCAAATCAATTATCCGCGATGCAAAAAAACTTTTGCGCGATACGAATCATGCTGCAGTCTTTCAGTCGGCGATAAAGGCTGTTGTAGGAATATTCCCCGCTGCTGCCGAACAAGAGGTCGTGCGCGTCTATGATTCCGATGGCAAACGGGTTCTGGCTGCGATTCAATTTGCCCGGTCGCAGAAAGATGGTGAAAGCAATAGCTATTCTCTCGCCGATTTTATCGTTCATCAAGCGACTTGGGGTGATTATATCGGTATGTTTGCAGCCACCGCCGGAATCGGGATTAGAGAATTTGCAGAGCGATTCAGAGAAGATGACGAATACCATTATATGTTGATTATGTTATTGGCCGATCGATTGGCAGAGGCATTTAGTGCCTATCTCCATGAAAGGATGGCGAATCATTGGTGGAAATTCGGGGATACAACTTCGATCCGTCCTGCAATCGGCTTTCCTGCCGATCCCGATCATAGCCATAAACGCATTGTCTTCGACCTGCTCGATGTAGAAAATAAGACAGGAATCGAATTGACCGAATCGTATGCGATGGACCCTCCTGCTTCGGTGTGCGGATTCTACTTCGTGGGAAATGGTGTTTCCTACGGGGCTTTGGGGCATATCGGCGACGACCAGATAGCTTCCTGGAATCAAGACGACAACAGAACACAAGCATTGAAAGATTCGTATGAAACTATGCTCTGGTCAAAAAAGCATAGCAATGTCATGATGGATGTAAACGAGGAGCGTGACAGATGAAGGTAACCGAGATACTTGCCGACGCTACCGAGCCGTTGTTCACCTTTGAACTGCTACCGCCGTTGAAAGGGCATACGATCGATGCAATCAACTCAGCCATAGACACACTCATGCCTTTGAAGCCGGCATACATCAACATCACAAACCACCAGCGCGAAGTAATCTATGTGGACCGACCAGATGGGTTAGTCGAGCGCCGACTGATCAGGAAGCGTCCGGGAACGATTGCCTTGTCCGCTGCAATCCAATATCGTTACGGAATTCCGGTGGTTCCCCATCTGATTTGCGGGGGGTTCACCAAAGAGGAACTCGAAGACCAACTGATTGAATTGAATTTTCTCGGATTGGATAATGTATTCGCGTTACGGGGCGATCCGCCTCGGGGGGAACGTCGATTCATTCCCCAAAAAGGCGGTTACGAACATACCGAGGGAATGGTGAATCAGATATCCGCTATCAACAAAGGCCAGTACATCGATCCGACTCTGAGCGATCCCGTATCCGCCTCTTTTTGCATTGGAGTTGCCGGCTACCCCGAAAAGCATGCAGAAGCACCGAATCTCGACCATGATATCATGATGTTGAAACGAAAAGTCGATGCCGGTGCACATTATATTGTGACGCAGATGTTTTTCATCAACGAACGATATTTTTCATTTGTCGAACACTGCAGGCAGGCGGGAATAACTGTTCCGATTATCCCCGGGATCAAGCCGATATCCAGAAAGAGCGATATCGATTTGCTTCCACAGACCTTTCATGTAGATTTACCCGGAGAGCTGGTCGAGGAAGTCTCGTCCGTATCCTCCGGCGCAAAGGTCAGGGAAATCGGAATGCGGTACTGTATAATGCAAGTGCGGCAATTGTTAGATGCGAATGTTCCGGGTGTTCATTTCTATACGCAGGGAAACGCCGAAATAACGGCGAACATTGTTGCAAAGACGTTTAAACGTTGAAGAGGAGGGCTTATGGCTACAAAAAAGGTTTCGGTTGATTCGCTTGCTTCAAAAAAGTTTTTGCAGATTCTCATTGCATTGTTGTTCATCTGTATGGGAATCATCGGTTTCTCGTCGGGAAAAAGTTTGGGGGCAAAACTTTCGAATGAATTATCGAGCCTGTTCGGAGACGGTGATCAGGAACTACTTCTGTACATTATTTCAACTGTTGAACTCGTTAGCGGGTTGTTTCTCGGAGCAGCGCTTTTCGTTCCGGCCATCCCGAAAAACATCGTTAAGACAGCCATGATGGTCATCATGATCGTTTGGATGGTTATCATCGTACTAACTGATATCATTACCGTTAAGTACAGCTCGCTTGAAGGAGTAGAGTGGTTTGTCTGGATCGAACAGCTGGCGCTGCACCTAATCGTACTAGCCGGTATCCTTCAGATCAGAGAACCATAGTTCATCGTGTTCGAAATACTTTATGCCTAGGGCATTGGTCGGCCAAAGGACAGCGCGAGCACCAAGGGGATACCGGCTGGCAAATTCTTTGGCCGAACGTGACTAACAGCTCGTTGAGGCTAATCCAGTACTTTTTCGGCATAATTACCTCTAGAGCCTTCTCCGTTTGTAATGGAGTCGTGGTCGAAACCCAACCAAGACGGTTAGATATTCTGTGAACATGTGTATCAACGCAGATGGCTTCTATACCAAAACCGAGGTTTAGCGTAAGGTTGGCCGTTTTCGGGCCTACTCCGGGTAATTGAAGAAGAGCTTCTTTGTCGGGGGGGACTTGTCCACCGTGACAATCGACTAATAGGCGGGAAATCTGCTTGATGTTTCGCGCTTTAGTCCTATAAAATCCTGC
>JAAYDK010000261.1 GCA_012729295.1 Spirochaetales bacterium
GTAAATGGATCTGTATTTGCCAATAATGTTGTGCAAAACAACGTTGCTACCGTGGTCGATGCCATCCAACTGACCGGCGGTGGTGTCTATATCGAGTATGTGTACGATGGTGCGATTCTCGAAAATACCTTCAGCGGCAATACGACTACCAAAGCTGGCGGTGGTCTTTACGTCGATTATCTATACGGTGCTGTAACGGGCAACACGTTCACCAGTAATACGGCTGCTGAAAGAGGTGGTGGGGCAAGTATCGGGCAAATTAAAGAGTCCGGTACATGTAACGGCAACACCTTCGAATCGAATGAGATCGTCAGCAGTACGATATGGGGATCGGGAGGAGGTCTCTATATGGGAACCGTGTACTGAGAATGTAATACTAACGTAGCAACCGGGAACTCGATATCGACCATTGAAAGCAGTCAGGGGAGGGGTGGCGGAATCTTTATCTCCGGTATTCAATCAACAGGCTCGTTCTCCGATAACCAAATAACCACAAATAGCACCGATTATCTTGCAGGAGGAGTATGTCTTGTTAATCTGTACTCGGGTGCGACATTCACAGGGAATACGATAAGCGGCAATACCGCAGCACTTAATGCTGGCGGATGTTTCGTCAATACGATTCTCAATACAGAAGTGCAAAATGAATTCGATTATAAGATCAGTGAGACGAACTCGATATCAGGCAATAATCTGACAGCCCCTACGGATACCTCGTATCGCAATCTGTGGACTCCATGGGTAGACGATAGAGTGAATTGATATACGTGCTGACATAAAGGTTCGGGTCTCTCCGGCTTGTATCTGATAATCGTCGAATTTGTTATCTTTCTATGCCTTTATAATAGCAACATTTATGTATTGCAAGCCAGATGGCTCCGTCATATAATCATCCTGATATGTCCAATTACATACATATCGGGAGTTGGCCATGAAACAGAGTTTTTTCTTGTTGGTGGTTTTCCTCTTCTTAGGCGTATTACTATCTTGTAGCACCACTTTATCGGAATCAGAGGTCGAATGCCCTGAATTTTTCGATGAGCCAACACCTGAAGGGAGCGTCGGTCCGTTATTCAGCATACGTGATTATGGAAGCCTTACTACAGATCCTTCATTGGTAATTTCAGGCTCAGCCTCTTTGGTCGGGACAAACACAAATCCTGAGGCGAAATATAATCAAATTCTTTGGACCGGTCCTGATATTCTCAGATTTGATGCAAATGGAACGTATACCGTTCGGTTTGCCTACCGCATCGTTGATATGCCGAAAGATACGGATGTTGCCTTCGAAGTGCTCATGTATTCGCAAACGGGTGCACAGCAAAATGATTGGATAGATTCGCTAACTTTTTCCGGGCAAATCGACACAGTAGGAACAACCGAATGTACCTATCATCTACGTGATTATGCAGATTATGAATTACTGTGGAACATCGTGTCGACCGGCAGCATCGTAATCGACGATATCGAAGTCTTCGATAAGGATGGGAACTTAGTTGCCTCGGAGTCATTTGAGATCTCACGTCTTCAGGCAGCCCAAATGTTTCTTCCTCCTGCAAAAACTGGAAGACCCTATCATTATATGCCTGCCATACTCGGAAAAGCCGTACAGCCGGTGAGGGTACGCTGCGAAGGCAAGCTTCCGGACGGTCTGAGAGTCGATGACGAGGGCTGTATCCAGGGAGTCCCGACGCAGGAAGGCGAGTATACAGTGTATCTGGCCTATACCGACGCTGTAGGGTCGGTCTCCAGACTAGCATTCTTTCTGACAGTAGTGCCTGCTAACCGACAAACCGATGATGCTGTCGCAGGTGTGCAAACTGAAATTCCCAACCGAGTCCGTTATACATATCGGCCCTATACCCAGGCTTTCCGCAATCCGTTAAAAGGGATGCGTCCGTATTCCCAGTCAACCAAAACCCACCCGTGGGCTACCTTGGGTAGACAATATATCGAATGGAACCTGATCGAACGAAATGCGTGCGATACGGTCGAGCGAATTAAGAAAGTCACCGACGAACTTATCGGGGATCTTCCTGCATACAATATCAAGATTATTCCGCGGGTATACCTCGCCTGGCCGCCGGATCGCACCTATTGGCCTGAGGATCTCGAAAGCGGCGATTATTATAGCAAGGCTTTCAAAGAGCGCATGTTCGAACTGATTAGAAAACTCGGGGAAGCGTGGGACGATGATCCACGAATTGCCTATGTCGAGATGGGCATCATCGGTGATTGGGGAGAACACCACGACCCTGGATTCGGAAACCTGGGCTTCGAGGAGCCTCACCCGGTCTCTTACGAACGCCAGTTCGCCGAGGCTTTTAAAAGCGCGTTTAAAAACAAATTGCTGATGCATCGATATCCGCGCGATTTTACCGGTTATCCCTTTGGTATCCACTGGGATACCTTCGGGACCATCGGTACCGATCCCTATTGGGCCAACGATTCGGCCAAGATGTCGCTGGAACTCCATAAGAGCGAACATGCCGATGCATACAAGACGCTTGTCAGGGGAGGAGAAATCGACCCCACGTTCCTCGGCTATTCTAACTGGAATATGGAAAGCTTCATCTTATTGGTCAAAGAACACAGCGACCGGTTGGTTCAACTGATCAGGGACCTCCACTGGAACCACCTTGCCGTACTGGAATACATTGATGAAAACGATCAGAAGTTGTGGGAAAAAGGCTCGGCGATACAGAATGCCCTTGGCTATACGTTTGTTATCAACGAAGGGACACTGTCCGAACAGATCTGGCGATCCGAATTCTTTGTAAACCTAAGTATAAGCAACACAGGTGCTTCTCCGTTCTACTATCGGTGGCCAGTTCAAGTTTCGCTCATCGATTTGAATACGTACAAAGTCGCTTGGAATGATATATGGGAAGAAATCGACATTCGCACCTGGTTGCCTGGCGAAATAGCTGAAATCGAAAAAACCTTCACGATTCCCTCACTTCCAGAAGGCGAGTATCTGGTGGTGGTTTCGATTCTCGATCCGTCTGGAAATATTCCATCGGCGCGTTTTGCCAATGAAAACTACCTGTACGGAGGATACACGGTATTGGGTAGGGTGGGATTAGGCCAGAAGCCTGAAAATTTTATCATAAGCGGATTCGATGATCTTGCCTTGGACA
>JAAYDK010000262.1 GCA_012729295.1 Spirochaetales bacterium
GTGTTAATACCCTCGAACTGCATGGGAACTCGTTTGCTTACCCCTGCGAGATTGAACGCCTGTTTCTCTTCGATTCTGAATTCCATCTGATGTCCTCCTCTGATTGAGATGATGAAGGAGAGCTTCGGGTAGGTTGTGCATGATCTATTCCTGCGTACTTCCGAGGGAAGGATGCCGCAAAAATCCTTGAACGCCCTAGAAAATCCATCCAGTGATTGATAACCGTAAATGAACGCGACATCGGTGACACTCTTGCCTGCAAGCAGCTGTTGTCCAGCTTCCGACAATCGTCGAAGCCTGAGGTATTCGCTCAGGGTGATGCCTGCAAGATAACGGAACATCGTTCGGAAGTGGTAGTCCGTCACTCCCGCATAATCTGCAATCTTTGCAAGAGAGATTTCGTCAGTGAGGTGTTTTTCGATGTACTCGATTACTTGGTTCAACTCTCGGACCATCTTGTTCTCCTTCATTGTGCGTATCATACACATCCCATGGAATATCTGCTCGATATGTTTGTTCTGATTTATATCGTATCATGCCTCCGCATTAGCTACCTACCTGTCTTCTCCTCTGCGTCCTCATTTGAAAACTTGGTGTATCTGGTAAAGTGATTTATTTATGATGTCATTGACAAATAAGAGTCCCTGAATGCAACTGAAGAATTTTTTTTATGCAAAGTGCAAAAGAGCACTCTTTACAGCTACTGGAAGACAATTAAAGCCGGCGAGGATGGGGAAAGACCAACTCACCGATCGATGTGACACGATTCTTGTCAATCATTGATGGTGTGTAGATTATTTTCTACAATCTAAAGAAGCGTATTATAGTACGAAAATGGTCATCGTGTTTTTCGATGAGGTAGTTAGCTTTGGAGAAATCAGGCTATATTTAAACCACTAAGGTAAATTTAATAAACAAGACTTTTCTTTGAATCAACCTTTAGCTTAAACGACTTCTCCTTCTGGTTCACTTCTCCCGATCCTAACAGTTGCCCAACCATTTTACTCAGAAGAATTATCTACACATCTGGTGACTCGATTTATTGAGAGATTCCCTTGTACTCAATACTCGATTTGTTTACAATTACGGAAAGCACGGAGTACCCATGAGCGAAGCTTTACCCGAAGATTTTAAACGCAATGTACAGTTCTATAAGTTCTGCCTATATGGATTTTTAAAGAATCTCCGTTTTTATGAGCCGTTTCTCATGCTCTTTTTTCTTGAAAAAGGTCTGGATTTTCTTCAGATCGGAACATTGTACGCGGCAAGAGAAATCTGCATCAATATCATCGAAATTCCGTCTGGGATTATCGCAGACAGTCTCGGGCGCCGCCGTTCGATGGGCGTTTCGTTCATCGCCTATATCATGTCGTTCATTGTATTCTATTTTGCTCAATCGTACTGGATTCTATTTTTAGCGATGGTCGTATATGCCGGTGGCGAAGCATTTAGAACCGGAACTCATAAGGCGATGATTTTCGATTATCTAGAGCGTAACAACTGGTCTCATCTGAAAACCCATTATTACGGGCATACACGGGCTTGGAGCCAGGCCGGCGCGGCACTTTCGGCTTTTATTGCAGCCTTGCTCATCTTTTGGCGCGGTTCATACGCACCGGTATTTTTATTCACCATCATCCCGTACGTTCTGGATACCGTACTGATTTACAGCTATCCGGCCTATCTCGATGGTCCTCGTCATACGAGTGACAAATCGGTAGCTACAGAGTTTTCCGAGGTATTTCGTTCGCTGTGGAAAAGCCTGAAACGACCCGCATTATTACGCTCGATTGCGAATCAATCGTTGTATAGCGGATTCTATAAAGCCGTAAAAGACTACCTGCAGCCGGTCTTAAAGCAATTTGCCATCGCGCTTCCAGTACTGCTGTCGCTTCAGGACGATCAACGTACGGCATTGATCACCGGGTTTATCTACAGCATATTGTACCTGCTGACTGCATATGCTTCCAAATCATCAGGAAAATTTTCTATGCGCTATGCTTCATTATCCGTACCGCTGAATCATTTGTTATTCATCGGATTGGGTTGTGGCTTGTTCAGCGGCATAGCGTATTATTTCGGTGCACCGGTTATCGCAATCATCCTCTATATCGGAATTTATCTTATCGAAAATCTCAGAAAACCCATGGGGATAGCGTATGTAACCGAACAGATGGACAAGACTTCGCTGGCGTCTGCTCTTTCGGTCGAGTCACAGGCAGAAACATTGTTTGCCGTAGTATTTGCTCTTTTACTCGGGCTGTTCAGCAATCTGTTCGGCCTTGGTCCGGGAATTCTTATCGTATCAGGTATTTCGCTCGTACTTGGATTATTCTTGCGATTACCGAAATAACCATTACTGCACAAGTAGGAAGGATAACTACTGAAATATCTTTATAGTTTTACATCTGAAGCGAATGTATCCTTGACACTACATATTCACGAAATTATAGTAACCGCATGTGTGGAATAGTCGGTTGTGTAGGTTCTATGGCAATCGAACCCACGTTGCTCGAAGGTTTGCAGAAACTCGAGTACCGTGGATACGATTCGGCAGGAATCGCCGTGCATCATGACGGCGAAATTCTGATAACCAAGGAAGTCGGGCGCATCGCTGCATTGCGAGAAGCCGTGCAGATTCATAACAAAGGGACAACCTTGGGTATCGCACACACGCGCTGGGCCACACATGGAAGTCCTACCCATGCGAATGCACATCCACACACGAGTAACGACGGTTCGATCGCAATCGTTCACAACGGAATCATCGAAAATTACCGCGAATTACGTAAGGAGCTCGAATCCAAAGGGGTAGTGTTTGCCTCGGAAACAGATACGGAAACGATTGCACATCTGGCAGCCCTGCTTTGGGACGGCCATTTACCATCGACGATGGCAAAGGTGGTAGCAAAGCTCAAAGGATCGTTTGCAATCGCCATGGTCCACCGCGATAAGCCAGACTCGTTTGTAGTTACGCGCAAAGACAGCCCGCTTGTGATTGGTCTGGGTCACAACGGCACGTATGTTGCCAGCGATATCACTGCATTGCTTTCCCATACCAGAACGATGCTGTTACTCGAAGAGCTGGATATCGCCGTCGTGACCGCTGCCGGAGTTACGGTTTTTGACCAAGACCTAAACACGATGGAACGCAAACCGGTTAAGATTAACTGGAATGCCAACGCTGCCGAACGTAGTGGTTACGAACACTTCATGCTCAAGGAGATGATGGAAGAACCCAAAGTCGTACGCGATACGATTCGAGCACGCATCCAGATTGATAAAACCTCGGTAGAGTTTGAAGAATTCTCCCTGACCGATGAAGAGCTAAAACATATAAACAAGATATTCATCACTGCCTGCGGAACCGCATATCATGCCGGAATGGTAGCAAAATACCTGTTCGAACATTTGGCAAAAATTCCTGTTGAGGTTGAATTTGCCTCCGAATTCAGATATAGAAACCCCTTGGTCGACGAATCTACTTTAGTAATCGTCATTAGCCAGTCGGGAGAGACCGCAGATACGCTGGCAGCACTTCGCGAGGCTAAAAGACGAAAAGCGCGAGTCTTGGCTATCGTGAATACCCTCGGTAGCTCGATTGCTCGAGAAGCCGATGATCGAATCTTTACTTGGGCCGGGCCCGAAATCGCTGTAGCCTCGACAAAAGCGTATGTCGCCCAGCTGACAGTCATCCATCTGCTCGCCATCCATTTTTCAACAAGACTTAAAACGATGGACGAGGCGACCGCCCGTGCATACATCGAACAGTTCGAACTCATACCCGAACAACTCGAGCATGTGCTTGAACAGCGTACCGAGATGAAAGCTCTGGCAAAACGCTTTGCCAAAGGTAAAGACATTTTCTTTATCGGTCGCGGATTCGACTACAATATTGCCCTCGAAGGATCTCTGAAGCTAAAAGAAATCTCTTACATCCATTCCGAAGCATATGCAGCAGGAGAGCTCAAACACGGTACGATTGCCCTCATCGAACACGGAACACTTGTAGCAGCTTTATGTACCCAAAGCACTATGATTGAAAAAATGGTGGGAAATATCAGAGAGGTAAAGGCACGCGGAGCGCTGGTTCTGGGTATCGCCTGCGAGGGGAGTACACAAATCGGAGAAGTGTCGGATTTCACCCTCTATATTCCCAAAACCATGGATATTTTGGTTCCGATTCTCGCGGTCGTCCCGCTACAGCTATTTGCCTATTATTGTGCGGTTGAACGCGGGTGCGATGTGGACAAGCCAAGGAATCTCGCGAAATCGGTGACGGTGGAATAAGAAGTTACAAAGTAGCAGTTTTCAATCGACTGTGCCTTCCCTGCACAATCGAATTCATCGTAATGCACGAAACTACCACGATAGCTCCGATGAGAAAATCATGAGAAGGAGCTTCTCCTAGGAATACCCACACATACAGTATGCCAAGCACCGTTTCCATAGAGTTAATCAGTGCCGATTCGGCAGCCGGGATGTATCGGGTGCCGGTACTGATCATCGTTTGCGAAAACGGAACGATTAGCAGTCCTAAAACGAGTAGGGGAGCCAATGAGTTGCGCGAAATCGCTACATCTCCGACTGCCAGTATCCAGGACAAAAGTGCTCCGAACAAGCCACCGAGCATGCACACCGCCATTCGGTTGACATTCTTATGATGGCGCAGATGCGAAAGATTGATTCCTAGAAATAATGGTGTGGCAACTGCATAAATCAGACCGTTGTTCAGCACATGGTGCAATTGGGCTCTGAACATGTAGAGGATTCCTCCGATGGCTCCGATTGCGGCGATTAAAGTGAACCAAGACGGACGTTCGCGATAGATAAAGAAGCTATAGCCAGCTGCAAACAGTGGTGAAAGACTCATCATGACAAGTGTACTTGGAACTCCGGCATTGATGACGCCCATGGAGAACGAGATACCGCTTAAGCCCCATAGCAAACCTGAAAAGAGCATCGGAATTCCGCCTGCCTTCAGTACCGAAGCAGCTTTACCCCGCTGTCTGATGAGAAAGACAATCAATAGCGATATGCATGCGCTTGACGCCCGCCAGAACGAGGCCTTGAAACCGGCTGTTTGCGAGATTCGGACGAATAACGCATCGAAGCTCAACACGACAATCCCAATCGTTGCAAAAGCAATTCCCTTCACATACTCAGATCTATCACTGCTCATACATTACGCCCGAAATCCTCATTGAAGACCACAGTAATTGAGAATTGGACAAATGTACAGTACGTATAGATCGTGTTATAGGGTGAAAAATATAGAGGCAGCTTGCAGAAGCAACTACTTGTCCGAGAGCAAGGGCTTTAGTATGATTCACATGTTCCTATCCTTGGAAAAGCGAGGATTTCGATGTCGAAATGGAAACATTTGGTATTCACGATATGCCTGCTGATATTGCCGACAATCCCGTTACAGGCTGCGTCGTTGTTATCAGTAGGCTATGTCAGACACTACAGTCCGATGTTCGCTTCTTATCCGATTTCTTCAGGACGAGTCGCTGCCAACGGATTTTCGATGGATCTGTTTGCCGGACCGTGTGGTTTTACACTCGACGTGTTTGATCTGGGGCTAAGAGACTCAGGTGAGCGGCGCATGATGTTCATGGCTTCGACAAAACTCCAAGTTCCTGTATATCTGTTTTCCCCATATATCGCTACCGGTTACGAGTGGGCGAGCGACATAAAGGATTTCAGAAGCAACGATGTCGGATCGCTGAACGTATTTTACCGTTATGGTATCGAGCTGAATCTATTGCAGATTATTGCACTGACAGCAGAAGCGAGTTTTGTCTACGACGATTGGACTGACGCCTTATTGAATTGGTACAAGGATGTATTCGCATGGAAAGGCGCTAACAGTATCGTGTCGTTTGGCATAAAACTTACGCTATAGCCATCAGCAGGAGGCATCATCCCTATGATGACTTTTCCCTCTGCGGGCTAGCGAAAGCCCTCCGAATCCGCTGATGATTGCCATGTAGTAGCCGAATTCATACCACCAGCCGGTATTGATCGGGTCATATATGCGGACTTCAGGTTTAAACAGCCGTACGATAAGGGAAACCGGAGCAATCCATCCGTGCCAGATTCCCATAAAGAATCCCGACGGCTGCTTCTCCAACGCTACGGTTCCCGGCAGGCACGATACCATTAGCAACACAATCATTGATACCAGCACAAAGAGCTTTACCTGCTCATGTCTTTTCATATTACACCCCTCCTACAATCGATCGTACGATATACCGTTACGAATCGATGCGCAAGAGAGGCCTTTCATGCAGTTACATTTGCCAGCATGGCTTCAAGGTATTTGGCTACACCGTCTTTCTCATGGCTGTCGGTAATCTGTTTTGCCACAAGTTTAGCTTCCTGCAGTGCATTGTTTACGGCTATGCCGTGGAAATGACCGAGCATGCCGACATCCATGAGATCGTCCCCGAAACACACGACTTCATCGGAAGGGATGTCCTGCAGCAACACTTTCAGCGCGTCATGTTTGGTAGCCCGTACATGCGAGATACGATACATCCCCGGTTCCCAAAGGTGCGTAACCGTCACCCTATCGCGTAACACAGAGACAATTGACTCGGCATGTTCGGTGTCGATCCACACGAACATGCTCAACACATCGTGACGGAATGGAAGTTCAATCGTTTGTTCGCGACCGAATCTTCCGTCAGGAGAGTCCAGAACTAGATCGGCCACGTATGGCGATGATTGGAAATACGGGATGAGTGAATCGACATCGCCAGCATCGATTGGCATGCGGTAGACGATTTCATCCCCGATTTTTGCCAATGCCCCTCCGCTGATGACCATCGCATCGGGTGCCAATTCGTCGATATAGCGTTGCGCCATCGCTTGATTTCTCGTAGTCGCGATGGCGAACCTTGATCCCTTTTGCCGAATCTTGCCGATCGCCTTGAGCGAACGGACTGAAATCGAACGGTCCCTGTGTAATAACGTCTCGTCTAAATCGGTAACAATCCACTGAGGTAGTTTCAACACTCACTTCCTGTCTTATGTATCTAGCATGCTAAATTTTCGTACATGTTGCAATAGAAGAGTCATTCTTGAATCGCTTGCAAAACCCCATCGCTAAATGTCTTGCCGTTCAGCGGACCTTCGCCTTGTGCACTCACTGTTAGTTTCCCGTCACGCGATAGGGTGAGTGTCAGGGTAATTGCCTTGTCCAGTCCGCTTACATCACCTGGCCCATTATAATCATAGGTACCGGTTATCGTATTCGAGCTAATGGTTCCATGCCCCCAGCACCAGTATCCGATTGTATCAGTATCTGCATCATTGCCGAATCCGATATCGAATATTATATCATCCGGGTTATTTTCGTCATACGGGAGATACAACGTCGAAGAATCTGAAAAGAGCCAGGTGCCAGAGATTTCGCTTAATACGATTTCCAATTGACAGGACGAAAATGCCAATACTGCGAGTATAACCAGGAGAGTCAGAACAACTTTCTACATAAGAAACCTCCATGTAATGAATACAAAATATTATAAGATAGATTACAGAAAGAACAATGGTTTTTTTGTGCTTTGTCAGTCAAATTGACCTTTGCCTATCATAACCTGGAGAGTATACTACGGATATGTATCGACTAGTGAAGGTTTTGGTCTTAATGTGCCTTGTCTGCGTCTCACTGAACGCAGTGGTGGCACCAGAAAACGATCTTGATCAGGTTATGCAATCATACATCGAGCGGGAAATGGCTTCGTGCAGAATTCCAGGATTGGCTTTGGCAGTCGTCCAGGACGGAGCGTTGGTCTATAGTTCAGGGTTTGGGAAAGCGGACCAGACAAAAGGAGCGGTGAGTGCAGATACACCGTTTCTCATCGGATCGCTCAGCAAACCGTTGACAGCAGTGGCAATCATGCAGCTAGTAGAACGGAATCTGATTGCACTCGATGATTCTATTGCAACATATATAGTTGCATTGCAACATAATACTACATTTAGTGATATTTCGATACGCCAGTTGCTGACACATACGAGTTCATTACCGCGTAATGCAGAATATCTGGTGGCTCCCTTCGCATCGAAGGACGCTTCGATTTCACAATTTGTTTCTCAGATATCTGAACTACACTTGGATAGTTCTTCAAATCATACCTACGAGTACAGCAATGCCAATTATATTCTGCTCGGAGCGATTATCGAGAGCGTCACCGGCTTTTCATATGCAGATTATATGCGTACTAACATTACCGAACCGATGGATATGCAGCATACTCATTTCGAGTGGGATTCTGCACTAGCGGATGGTGTGGCCATAGGTTACCGTACGCTATTTGGCTTTCCCGTTCCTTCAAAGTTGCCACACAGAAATGATTTCGTTCCAGCCTACGGTATTATCTCGAGTGCCGGCGACATGGCCCGGTTTTGTATAATGCTGATGAACAACGGCGTGTACCGATCTGCACGAATACTAAGCCAAGAAAGCGTCCGGCAATTATTTTCCCAACAAGTATCGCTAACGGATGCACTTTCATACGGCTTCGGCTGGTATGTTACCGAAGGGTCGTACTATCACGGTGGGGAAACAAGCGATTATCAGGCAAAAATTAAGATATTGCCCTCCGATGGTCTTGCGCTGGTTATGCTGTACAATACTTCGAGCAGTACACTGACAACATTGTTCAATTACGGGTATCGTGAAAGACTTGAAGGAGGAATCATTAATCTGTTGTACAATCTGGCCCCCGATACTGTTCCAAGGGGGTACGCTCTGTTTGATCTAAATCGTTATCAGCCTTTTGTCGTACGAGGTATCTATGTCTGCCTGGTGCTGATGTTAGTAGGAAGTTTGATGCGAGTAATATCAAAAGCTCCGCTCTATCATCGTTCTTTGGTGTATAGAAGGACGAAAACAAAAAAGATGATCGTGTTACGGTTGCTGGTGTTTCATTATGTGATGCCGCTTTCTGCAGCGATAGGAATTCCTTTTGCAACCGGAATGTCTTGGCCAATCATCCTATACTACATTCCGGACGTCGGTGGAGTGCTTGCCTTCGGAATTCTCGTTTTGTTGATAACCGGAATATACAAAACAGTCGTTCTGTTCCGATATAGCCGCCAATGATACGGCCAATGATACACAGTATCTACTGTTGTGTCGAAGAATGATATGCTATGCTGAGCCAAAGTAAATTGTTGTAAAAGGAGTGTAACCGGGATGTCACATAAACAGAAAGTAATGCGATTCGTGGTCGCTATCGTACTTCTCATAAGTATTTCAATGGGAACCGTATATGCCGAAACTACCCAAACCGGCAGTGTCGAGCTGATTGTCAGCACCATCCTGGACCTTAAGCTGGAGAGCGACTATTCGCTAAAGATTCCCATGCTGGCAGGAGAAGGCCCGCTTACCAGCGGCAATAATCTGAAGCTGAAGGCATTGCTCGGAGTATCTCCCGTTGCTGCTACGTTAGCTTTAGATGCGGTATTGACCCCCGTTGCTGTGATGGAACTGAGTCTCGGAGGAAGCCTCGGAACCGGCTGGGACTCTATCATGAATAAAAAGGGTTTGATGATCAGTGTCGATGGAACCGGTGCCGGAACATCCGCGTCACTTAACGGGGCATATTATAACGGACGTGCAGGAGCTGCTTTTCAGTTCGATACCGCAGCGATTTTTCCCGGCGACTGGACGAGCGTCGTGCTTCGATCATATCACGAACTCAGTTATCAAGGGTTCACGTTTGCCGATGCAAACGACTATTGGGAGTATGAGTTGTCGGGATATCGGAAGAACGGATTTTTTTATCGATCAGAATCTATTCTTGGATATCAGATGCCCATCATGCTGAACATGGTCGCGGTAATGCTGGAAACAGGCAGGTATCACCTTTTCGACAGTACCTCTACCGACAGCATATTCTTAGATCTGAGCATAATCGGAAATCTTGCGTTTA
>JAAYDK010000263.1 GCA_012729295.1 Spirochaetales bacterium
AAATTCAGGCGTTGTACAAAGATTTTCTCGTAGAACCGCTCGGCGAGCACTCTCATCATTTGCTGCATACTTCCTATACTGCAAGAGGCGTATATTGAAGAGACGATGATACAATTACTCACGATACAACCCATTTGGCCGAATGGGTTGTATCTGTGAGTCTATGCCTTTCGAATCTTACTGCGTAGTTTCGAAAGGTGTTCACATAGCGTTGCCTTCTCTTTTAGCAATAGTATGATTGCCGATGCTGATTGAAGCACGCCGATACAGAAAAACACTATATGCGGGAACGCTATCGTGTCTATGACAATAACTTGTACGATAATCCAAACCGTCAAGCCAAAGCCGAGTATTCCTTCTGCAAAGCCTTTCAACCAGGAATTTCTGAATACTATTAGCGCTCCCAGACAATTACCGATTCCCAGAAAAACAAATAGTACGATTCCCGGGATAAGGTACGAAGTAAACGGAGATCCTTCCAGCAGGGAGCTGGGTGCACCAAGCGGGGATGTAGGATTCATAATACAAGAGCCTCCGCCGACGAGGGCTCCGATTCCTACCATACCATGGATTATGAATAGAAAGAGTCTGAATTGTTTCATCATTCGATCCTCACATGTGTATAATATACTCGATTGTTCATGATTTTTCTGGAGGAAGCACGTGACAAACACAGAAAGAACTTCTATATCGGTAATCGACGAATACATACGTACGTGTCCCGAATCGATACGAGCAACTCTGCAGTTATTAAAAAACATCATCAGTCAGGAAGCTCCCGGAGCCATTGAGAAAATCAGCTACGGAATGCCTACTTTTTATCTTAAAGAAAACCTTGTCCATTTTGCAGCGGCAAAGCGGCATATCGGGTTTTACCCGACACCTTCGGGTGTAACAGTGTTTAAATCAGAGCTGGGTGCCTATAAGCATTCAAAAGGAGCAATTCAGTTCCCGCTCGACAAGCCGCTTCCTGAGGATTTGATTCGCAGAATCGTTGGTTTTCGGGTCCGTGAAGTCGTTGAAAAACACCTGCAGGGACGCGAATAATGTTTGCATTCACGCCCTGAGGGTTATTTACTCATCGGCAGCTTTTTCAGGATTTCTCGTATTCCACGCCGACCATGCGGGAGTTGTCCAGTTTTTTGCTACTCGAAGCGCTTTCTTATCATCCGGATTTGAAGTAATCCGGACTGAGTCTGGGACAACCTTCCATCGTTCGTCGGTTGTACCGGCAGCTCCCTCTACCCAGGTGCTTGTGAGAAAATATCTACCGAACGTGGCCATTTCGGCTTCCTTCAGCGTTACCGTTACCGGGCTTTCCAGCGCAAACTGCTGGCGAACATGATACGGATAATTCTCAAACGGACCGTATGAAGCAATTACATTCGCTCCAAGTTTCGAATAATCGATATAAACGTGGAAAAACCCTTTAAGCGTATAGGTGCCGGCTGCAAGATTTTCAGAAAAATAGAAAGAATCCAAGCGGCTCTCTATATCGAAGGGTCTGAAGGGGATTATGTTTCCTCTCGCATCTTCTACCCAAGGAGCCCAGCCGGTAGCGTTTGTATTTAATAACGCCGAGGAATCGGAACCGTCAAGTTCCCCTGCCTCAAGAACCAGCATCGAGGAAACAGGAGATTCCGGAGCTTCTGCCGTTGGGAAAAATGAAGCCAGCGAGAGACAACTGAAGCTAAGCAACGAAAGAAGCGAAACCAGTATCAGTGTGCTTACTTTTCTCATA